>JBCCWS010000028.1 GCA_039193195.1 Pseudomonadota bacterium | reverse complement strand
GGCGGACTGGCGCTGGCGCACGCCTCACGTCGTCGCCGCGGCGCCTAGTGGGCCGCTTGGTAAATAAGTAACGTTCATTCTGCGTAGGGGCGCGTCGCGCAGCCAATGGCATCGCCATTGGCAAGCGATGCAACGCCGCGATGGCGCCCGTGCTACTCGCTGAGCGTCACCTCATTTACCAAGCGGCCCACTAGGCGCCGCGGCGACGACGTGAGGCGTGCGCCAGCGCCAGTCCGCCAAGACCGAGCAGGGCCAAGGTCCCAGGTGCCGATACCTGTGTCTGGGTGCCGCCGAGCAGGCGGATGTGCGGATCCACGCAGGCGTAGCCGCGGTCGCTGCCACCGCCGGCGATGTTGGCGTTGTTGTTGATCGATTCAAAGCCGCCCATCACTGTGTTCACGCCGTTGCAACCATTGCTGATGTCCCAGCTGCCGATGAGCGAGCCCTCCGAGCCCCAGATACCGATGTCGTAGCGACGGTTGGCGCCAAAGGTGAAGTCCACGTTGGCAAAGGTGAGGTAGCTCAGGGGGCCGTTCGGATCGCCGATGACGTCGATCGACTGGGAGTACAGCAGGTTGTTGCCGACAGGGGTCCAGTCCAGGGAGCCACGCTGACCGGCGATGGCGCTGTCCCATATGCCAAGGAACACGGTCATGTCGTTGTTGGGGCGCCAGCGCAGCTCGATCTGCTCGATGGAGGTCTCTGCGAGGCTGTTCAGCACGGTGCCGAAGGTGTAGGTCGCGCCGCGCGTTTCCTCAGTGTAGTTCGGTGCGCCCGCGCCAGTGAAATTGTCGAACAGGACCGTAGCATTGGCCGCGCAGGTTAGCGTCGTCGTTGCCACAAGGACTGCGAGTGCTTTCATCAGGAAGCTCCTATCGTAAGAACCGAACGCCACCGCCGTGGTAGCAGGTAGCTTCTGCGCTGCAATAGGCAGGCCAACACCCGTCTCGCCGAGGCGTCGCAAGCACTTACAGAAATACTTTTGTTAACTCATATCTCCGTGTGCTTTTGCGTGTAAATCTACTCGACGCCCACCCAGCCATCTAACCGTGACACGGGTCACACTCGCTTCCTCACATAAGGCGAGCGGGCAATCGCCAACCCACGATCACCAGCTCGCCTATCTTGTTTACTAAATATAATTAATAACCAGCGATCGCTGCGAAGAAACTCGGCAGGAATGCATCATCGGACACTTCGATGTCCTCGTTGCGCACGAGAGACCCATCGCTGGCGACAGTGAACTGGGCGATGCTGCCTTCGCCATTCACCACGACGTACAGTTGGTTGCCCGCCATCTCTGCATCGAGCACGCCAGGGCCTGTTTGCCCGGCGTTGCCCGCGAGCAAAGTCAAGGTGCCGTCGGGGGCCACCGCGTAGCTAGTCATCACCCCATCGGGCGTGTTGGAGACATAGGCGTAGCGACCGTCGTCCGTGAACTCGACCCAGCAGCCAAAGGTGTATCCAGTAATCACCCCCTCGCTGACGAGCGTAAGCTCGCCGCTACGCTGATCGATGCGGTAGGAGGACAGGGAGCTCGCCTCTGGGATCCCGTCGTTGGCCTCCGAGATGAGCAGCACACCGTCCGCGCGAATGTCCGTGCCGAAGGGCTCCGGGACAGGCGAGACAAAGCGAGTGATCGCACCCGGCCGCCCGAGGCGATCGACATCGACACGGATGATCTGGTCGCTGATACGTTCGGTAATGAACAGCCGACGACCATCAGGGGAGAACTCGATGGCCCCAGCATCCGCGCCGATACCGTTCACCGTGGCTCCCTCGATCGGGCGCAGCACCCCGCTAGATCCCACGCGGAAGCCGCGGATGCTGCCGCCATCGGCCGCGTTCACGACGTACAACACGCGCCCATGGAGCGTGAGGGAGACCGGCGTGATGCCACCGGACGGCTGCAAATCGCGGCGGGTCAACGCGGCGCCATCCACAGCGAAGGAGGCGACCGTGTTGCTGCCCGCATTCACGGCGAACACAAACGCGTTGTCCGGGGAGACGATGATCGCATCCTGCGAGCCGAGGGGATTGAGGCCACTGCCGGTGAAGTTGATCCCCACGCCGCCCACGTCGAAGGCTCCGGCCCGTACGAGCTCGCCCTCAGGGCCTACGCGATCGTAGCTGATGATCTGATTACCGGCAGGGTCGTTAGTAAGCGCGAAGAGTGCACCGTGCGGCAAGATGTTCTGAGCCACGGCAAGCTTAGCAGCAAGCATCGCGACGGCAAGCGCCGCAGAGCGAAAGGCGGGCGAAGGCATGAGCAGTCTCCTAGGTAACAGTGTGGATAGCGGTGCTCGTTGCACCGGCATCGACATTGCGCCCGCGGGCTCACGCACGCTTCGCGCGGCCCTAACGATTCGCTCACGGATCTGTAAAATGCGACGGTGATCACCTTCGGTTCTCACCGAAAGATCTTGCTAGCGAGGTGCCTGATCCGCCTCGGCAGCGCTCCCCATTGCATCGATGGCTGCGGCACAGGGCGACGCCAGGCGCAGGCAGAGCAAGGGCCTTATCGCTGAGACCGCGACCCCGCCGCGAATGATCAGACTTGTGCGGCCAATGCGTCCAGATGACCGGCGATCGGTATCGCCTGCGCCGGCTGATCCAGGATCGCAGCCAGGGCCGGCGGCACCTCGACCACATGGCCGATGAGGGGCTCTACGATCGTGTCGAACTTGGCCGGGTGAGCCGTGGCGACCGCCACCCAGGGCCCACCGCGACGAGCCTGATCGGGCAGCTGGTCGTACACGTGCAAGGCCGTGGCCGTGTGCGGGCACCAGATCTGCTGGCGCTGCTGCGCATCTTGACGAATCTGCTCACGGATCTGCGCGTCACTCACCGCGTAGGCGCTGACCGCGTCCGTCACCTCGCGCCACGCGGGATGCTGATGGCGCAGGCGCTCCATATTGCTGGGGTTGCCCACGTCCATGGCGCTAGCGAGGGTCGCCACACTGTCCCGCGGTTGCCAGTCGCCGCTCGCGAGGTAATCGGGGATCGTCCGGTTGGCGTTGGTGGCGAGAATGACCTGGCCGATGGGCAGGCCCATCTTGCGGGCCCAGACGCAGGCCAGGGCGTTGCCCAGGTTACCCGTGGGCACGATGTAGTTGGCCGGCGCGCCCGTCCGACGCCACACGGCCAGGCTCGAGGCCGCGTAGTACGCCGCTTGCGGCAGGAGGCGGCCGATGTTGATGCTGTTGGCCGAGGACAAACGTACGCGATCGCGCAGGGCCTGGTCGGCGAAGGCGGCCTTGACCAAGGCCTGACACACATCGAAGGGGCCGTCCACGCTCAGGGAGCTAACGTTGTCCCCCCAACAGCACAGCTGATGCTCCTGCCGCGCCGACACCAGGCCGCGCGGAAACAGGATGACGATGCGAATGCCCGGTTGGCGATGGAACGCTGCCGCCACCGCGCCGCCCGTATCACCGGAGGTGGCAACCAGGATGGTGAGATCCCCGTGCGCACGCGAGCCATGGGCCTCCAGGCGCGTGAGGCATGCAGCCAGAAAGCGCGCGCCCACGTCTTTGAAGGCTGCGGTGGGACCGTGAAACAGCTCGAGCACCGACAGGTCTTGCTCAGCCGGCGCTTCCAACGCGATCAGGGGCAGCGGAAACGATAGCGCTTGCTCGGCGATCGCGCCAACCTCTGGGGCCAAGGAGGTGCCCGCGAAGAAGGGTTCGAGCATACGCCGCGCGATGGCCGGCGGCGTTTGATCGTCGGCGAAGCTCTGCGGCGTGAAGCGCGGAAACTCGGTTGGCACGAAGAGGCCACCGTCCGCGGCGATGCCCCGTTGTAGCGCTGCCTCCAAGAGCAGCGGTTCGCCGCCACCCCGAGTGCTGATGAAGTGCATAGACCTACCCTAAGCTTGCGTCCGAGCTTACTGCTTGGGAGCAGGGATTGCGACCGACGACACCCGGTTTGCGGCGGATCGTAAGCGGCGAGCAGATAGGGCGAAGCCTCAAATTCAGCAGTCGCTTGGGGGAGATGCGGACGATGGGGAAATGGTGATCTCGGCCGCCGGTCGACTGTGTAACCTGGGCGGGCGTTACTCGGGCGGGAGCACGTAGCCCCAGGTCTCGGTGAGCGTGTCGTCACAGCTGCGCAGGAATCCACGCAGCTCCAAGGCCTCGGTGGGGTCGTCGCGACGCACGCGTAGCAGCATCCGCCAGGCACCGTTGGCCTCGAGGCGATAGGCGTTCTGCTCCAGGATCACACCCGCCTTCGAGGCACTCACCACGGCCTCCACTGACGCGCCTGCCGGCAGGCTCGTAATACTCGGCCCAGTAAAGTCCACCAGGAACTGATGCTCGCCCGCGCCCAAGGCCGCATAGCCTCGCCCAACCCGCGTTTGCGCGACCCAGCCACGAGTCGGCTCCTGGCGCAGCGCGCCTTGCCAATGCAGGCGATAGGCGAACTGCAAGGGCTGACCTGGGGTGCCCGGTTCGGCAGGCACCCAGTACGCCACGATGTTGTCCTGAGTCTCGTCCGGCGTGGGCAACTGCACCAGCTCCACCCGTCCCGGACCCCACTCCCCTTGCGGTTCGACCCATAAGCTCGGCCGTAGGTCGTAGCGCGCCTCATTGTCCTCGTAGGCAGCGAAGCGACGGTCACGCTGCACGAGACCGAAGCCACGCGGCGTAGCCATGGCGAAGGAGGTCACCAGCGGCGCGCGCGGATTGACCAGAGGGCGCCAGAGCCACTCCCCTTCCCCGCTTGCCACCAACAGACCGTCCGAATCGTGCACCTCGGGGCGAAAGTCCTCAGCGTTCGGCTGGTTCTCCCCGAAGGCGAACATGCTTGTGAGGGGCGCCACCCCAAGGGTAGCGATACGGGTGCGTGGAAACAGCTCGGCGCGCACATCGATCGTGGTCTCCGCTCCCGGGTGAATTTCAAACGCGTAGGCGCCGGCTATGCTTGACGAATCCAGCAAGGCATAGACGGCGAGCGAGTCGGCATCCGCCTCAGGTGTGCGCACCCAGAATTCGACGAAGCGCGGGAACTCCTCGCCGTCGCCGCCCACCGTGTCGATCGCCAGGCCCCGTGCCGACAGCCCGTAACGCTGGCCTGCTCCCAGCGCACGAAAATAGCTCGCGCCCAGAAAGACGATGAGCTCGTCGAGGTAGTCGGGGGAGTTGAGTGCGTAGTGGGCGCGGAAGCCGGCGAAACCGAGGTCCGGTCGCACCACGACATCGTCGAGCGTGTTGGCGCCGTAGTCGAAGTCGGCGCTGTCGAAGACCACCGGAGCCACTTGATCGTTCGCCTCGATGGCGTTCACCCGCACCGGCTGCAGCTGGTACTTGCCGAGGTGAAAGAACATTAGTTCAAAGGGCGCACCTCGATCGCGCCACAGGGCCCGGCCCGGGCGAAAGCGGATGTCTCGGTACTCATCGTAGGTGAGCGCCGCCAGCGCTGGCGGCGGGTCGAAGGTCTCCGGCGCGTAGGGTGCGGCAGCCAGGGCGCGCGCTTTCGCTACCACGCGGTGGAAGCGTGCCGAGGGTTCCAACGATGTGGTGGCGGCTGCGCTCGCTCGCGTGAGCACTAGCACCAACGCCAAGCCACCGAGGAGCAAGGCCGAGCGATGCCGGCCCACTAACATGCGCATGCGATCCCCTGACCCGCGCTCGAGTGTGTCTCGCGCACGAGACAGCGGAGTGATATCCAATTACTCACCAAGCTCCTCACTGAAGGCGCAAGGCTGTTCGCAAGCCTAGGGCGCTCACTAGCAATGCTAGTAGAAAACTGAACTCCCATCCCCGCATCCAGGCAGGGCCTACCCCCACGTAGTCGCGTGCAGGTAGCTGGAGCCGTAGGGCCTCTACGGGACTCTTCGCATCCAGATACCCCGCGGGGTTGCCGAACAACCCGTTCCACCACTGGCGCTTGTGCACGGCCGGCACGGGGGCGTTGACAGTCACCGTGCCGAGCGATCTCCCGGCGCCATCCGACAGGCGAATGCTCGCCGCCTTCTCCTCCCCCCCAGGCTGCCCGCCCCAGGCGGCCGAATACGCTGCGGGCTGCGCCTGCACGAGCACGGCGCGGCCCGCCTCAGGCCACGCGTACGCGAAAGTGTTGCTGGCCCAAGCGTAGAGGAAGAGCACGGGCAAGGCTGACAGCGCCGTAGGGCCTAGTGCCCAGCCGACACGCGCCAAGGCCAGGCGCAGGTGGCGCCCGAGCAAGGGCCAGGCACTCGCGAGATCACCGTCGTAGGCGTCGAGACGCCGCTGACTGCGGACCGCCATGCGTCCGATCACGCGCAAGCGGCGCTGTGGCGACACCCACGCGTAGACGCCGACCGACAAGGCCCCCCCAAGCATGCCCCATAGCCATAGGCGCAGGGTGCTGGGGAGCACGTCGATCAGGCAATCGATCGACGTCAAGGCCGGCGAGGCGGCGTCGAAGATCCCCACCTCAGGGATCGTCGCGATCGGACGCATCAGGGGATCGGGCGTCGGCCCGCGCGGTGCGCAGCATCTTGCGTATGGGCCAGAACACGATAAATCCGACTGCCGCGACCACGGCCACCAGCAAGCCCCACAGGGCTCCGAGCAGACTCAGGCCGGCGCCCGGGCCCACGTAAGCATGCGCTGGCACCGCGAAGGCCAGGCCCATGATCAACAGCAGCGACTCGGGCACGCCTGCCCGGGTTCGGATCGACTCCATGATCACCCTCCTGAGGATGTCTCGAGTTGGCCCGCAAAAGCGGCGTCGAAGGCGTGTATGCCCACGCGCGTGCCTGCGGAGATGATGGCGATACGCTCGCCACGTTCGGTGGTTGCGCGTGCCGGATTCAGGTACTCCCAGACGATGTCGCCCGACGGCGTTACCTCCAGCAAACGCCCCCGTTGGGTCTCGGTGATGAGCGTATTGCCGTTTGCCAAGCGCTGCTGCACTCCACGGATTGCCGAGTGAAAGGGCGCGTCGGACGTACCCGTGTACTGCCAGGCGTGGGCCTGCGTCTGCGGGTCGATCTCGAGGATGCGGCTGCGCCCGCCGGGGCCGAACCACCCGCCGTTGTCGTACAAGAGCACGTGGCCGTTCGGCAACAAGTCGGGATCGTGCTGACCGATCCAAGGCCCGCGCAGGGCCCAGGTCATCGTCTCGCTAGCGAGGTCGATCAGGGCGAGCACGCCGGGCTCGCGCATCGAGACCATCACTTGCCCCACCTCGCCGTGCGGTGAGGCCGCCGCCCAGGACGCCGTGACCGCCTCCACGTCGTTGGCGTGCAGGAAGTCACCGCTGCCCTCGAGCAGGTAGAAGGGCAACAGACCGAGCATGCCCTCGAAGGGCGAGTTGACGAAGGCTGGCAGCAGCTCAATGCGCTGCTGCTCCTCACCCTCCGCCGAGAGCACGACGAGGGCATCATCGATACGCGGCGGGCGAAGGTAGCCGGCGCGCGGGATCGGCGCGTGGTTGATCGCATGAATCATGGTGACGATGCGGCCGTCGGGCAGGACATCGAGGGCGTGATGGGCCCGCTCAAGATAGGTCCAGCGCGGCTTGGACGCGCGATCCATGCGCACCACGCCGTAGCCGTGGGGCGTGTCGCCCACCCCATCGTAGACCACGAGCAAATCCCCATCGGCCAGCACCCGCGCGTACCTGAAGTAGGTGTGCGTATCGGGCACGGGCGCCTCGATCGCGCCACCAGAGCGCCACACTTCGCTGTAGGGCAGATGCCACTTATGCACGATTCTACCGAATTGATCTATAAGGTAAGCGGAAGGCTCATGGCCGGACGTATAAAGCGTGTACCCCGGCTGCATGCGCGTACTATCGCGCACCGTCACGCCACTGCCGCCAACGAGCGAATCGCCGTAGAGGTCCGTGAGGGCGGCCTGCGCGGGCTGCCGTTGCTGCTGCACGAGGGCGAGCGCCGCCGTGCGAACGTCGCGAAAGAACCCGTAGGGCGGCTGCTTTGCGAGCATCAGAAAGCTACCTGCGCAGAACGCCAAGAAGGCTACGCAGAGCACCAGCACGCCTCTGTAGATCCACTCCGCCATCGTTCGCCCCTTCGCGCCCGGCGCCAGACACACCAGACAACGCAATACCTATAGGGTAGGTTGACCACGGCAGCAGCAACACGGTGACCTGTCTGGAGACGGCGACAGCGCGAGCCCGACGGATGGTCGAAGCGGCGTGATACGAGGGGGAACTCGGCTGCTCAGCTGACGTTCAGCTTCGCCCTGCTAGGGTTTGGGGTGAGGCTCATCGAGAGGACCCCCGCCATGCAAAGCACTTATCAACGGCCCTCCCTGGTGCGTGAGGTAGCGCGTAAGGCGCACTGCGTCGCTTGGTTGCTCGCCGGCATCGGCGTACTCGTGGCGTCCACCCGCTGACGGCCTGCTTGCCCCCCAACCCGCTGCAGGCCATTGATCGAAGGCGGAATCTGGGCCTACACTTGCGCTACCACCGATGCCCTCGCGCACCGGTGACAGCTAAGCGCGGCGCGCGCCCTAGGGCCCAGGCTGCCTCACACCCTCCACGTGACTCTGCCTGCTCACTGCATGACCCCCGTAGAGATCATCCAACTGGCCCTAGCGCCCGTGTTCATGCTGGTGGCGATCGGCCAGCTCATGAACGTGGTCTCCCTTCGCCTGGCCCGCGTCATCGACCGCATCCGCTCACTGATCGCCGAGTACGAAGCCCAAGCGGACGCTAGCAAGCAGAGCCGGATGCGCCACGAGGTGAGCGACCTATTCCGCCGCATGCGCTTCGCCAACGTGTCCGTCAACCTGCTGGTGAGCTCCGCCGTGGCCGTGTGCGGTGTGGTCGTGCTGCTCTTCCTGGACGGCCTCGTGAGCTGGGACTTGGAAGGCCTCCTGATCGTCCTTTTCACCCTGAGCGTGCTGCTGATCACCGGCGGTGTGATCGCTTTCCTCATCGAAGTGACTATCGCCACCGCCACCCTGAGCCGCGACCCGACGATCCTGCGCTGCCTACGCGAGACCGGCGACACCGGCAAGATGCCAACGGACTAAGCGGAATGACCAGCGAGGCATGACCGCTGCGGCGCTACCCTCCGGCCACGCGTACGCGCTCAGCTGCATCGTCCTATGGAGTCTCATCCCCGTGGTCTCCCGCTTCGGCCAGACCTCGCTCGATAACTTCCAGTTTCTGTTCTGGTCGAACGGCCTCTCGCTGCTTGTCGTCAGCGCGTGCATGTTCGCGGCCAAGGGCCTTAGCAGTCTGCGACGCTTCTCCCCTGGGCAAGTGCTCTACGTGATCTTCCTCGGCGCCTTGGGCTGCGCGGTCTACTACCTTTGTCTCTACTACGGCTACGCCCACGGCGCCGGCATCGAGGTGCTCGTACTGCAATACTCTTGGCCTCTGCTCATCATCGTCCTGTCCGTACTGCTCCTCGGTGAGCGGCTCGCAGCACGCGCTTGGGTCGCCGTCGGCGCTGGGTTCCTCGGCATTTTGGTCGTGCTCACGCGCGGTGACCTGCTCTCCCTGCACATCAGCAGCGCCGCCACCAGCGCGGTGGTGCTCATGGGCGCCTTTGCGTTCGCCCTGTTCTCGGTGTTGAGCAAACGTCTCGGCGGCGAGCCCTACGCCGTGACGACCCTGCTCTTCGTCGGCGGCTTGCTGGTCTCAGCCGTATGTGTGTTGACCGCATCGGAGTTCGCCCTTCCAAAGCGAACCGAACTCGTGCCCGTGGTGGTGAACGGGGCGCTGGTCAACGGCGTCTCCTACATTCTCTGGTTGAAGGCCTTGGAACGCGCAGCGGCCTCCGTGAGCGCCGTCCTCGTGTTCCTCTCGCCGGTGCTCTCGTCCATTTGGATCGTGGTGTTCTTCCACGAACCGTTCTCCCTGTCCTACCTCGTCGGCTTTGTCCTCGTGCTGGGGGCCGGGTACGTGTGCGTGCAAGCGGGCACAGGGGCCACGCCTGCGACCCCTTCAACGCTATGATGGTGACCGGCTAGGAGGACCACCACGATGGCCGCAGACGAAGACATTCGCAGCGTACGCCAGCTGTCCAACGACGCGCTGGAGCAGGGAGATCTCAGCATCTTCATGGCGTCGATCGACGGCGACTACGTCGGCACGGCGGGCAACGGCGGGCACATTCGCACCCGCGGTGAACTCAGAAAGCTCGCGCGCAACATCTTTAGCGCCCCTACCAAACCGTATTTCCTGCGCGCCACCGAGTCGGTGACCGTCGCCGAAGGGTGCACGCGTGCGGTGGAGCTGGGCCGGTGGACCGGCTACGAACGCCTGTCGGGCGGCGACACGCGCGTGGTCGACCAGGGGCACTACACGGCCTACTGGAAGCTGGCGGGCGGGCGTTGGATGATCCACGCGGAATTGTTCGTCACGCTGACCTAGGCAGCACAAAAGCACAAGGAGCGTTCGATGGGGTGGATCTACCTAGCTATCGCGATCGCATCGGAGGTCACGGCCACGATCTCGCTTAAGGCGTCGGATAACTTCAGCAACGCCACGGCGAGCACCATCTGCGTCGCCGGCTACATGGTGTCTTTCTACTTCTTATCGCTGGTGCTGAAGTTCATCCCCGTTGGTATCGCCTACGCCATCTGGTCCGGTGTAGGAATCGTCCTCATCACCGGCCTCGGCGCCGTGTGGTTCAAGGAAGTTCCGGACGTAGCCGCGATCGCGGGCATCGCCCTAATCATCGCGGGCGTGATGGTAATCCAGCTCTTTTCCCAGTCCGTCCAGCACTAGGAGTCCGGGCTAGGACGCCACAGCGTGCTCGGAGCCTATCGTTCACACGCCTACAGGTGCTGCGAACGGCGCTTGCGCGATCACCATCGATACGGCCCGTAGAGGTTCCAATATGCCAGATCGGCGCTGAACAGCGCGCCTAGAGTGATATAGAAGCTATGAAATCCCTTTGCACCTGGCGTCGCCCCAGAGCGCAGCAACGGCAGCAGACGAAACCCATAGAACGCGACGGTGAGCAGGATCAGGTAGCTTGCCGTCAGCATGATCTTCAACGGCGCCGTCACGCCGAAGACGATCTCTTCGTTGAGGCCCAGGGCGCCCACCAGAACAACCGCGACCGCCAGCGCCTGCAGCCACGCGGCCTGCCGCGCACGACAAAGGGACTGGATCGCTGCGTCCTCCCTCGCAGTTCCCCAGAGACCTCGCACGATCCTCAGAGGCCAGGCAAGCAGGTACCAGAGGCTGATCGATGCCACCAGCGCCAGAAAGCCGAGCTGGACCGACGCCGTTTCCCACCAGCGCAGCTTGTAGTAGGAACTCAAGACAGTGCCTACCAACATCGTGGGCTTGTTGGCGATGGCTTAGAAAATCAAGGTTTCCTTGTCGCCTTCGCGCTGAAACTCTCCCTCGTCGCCAGGCACCCAGAACGTTGGATTTCGATCCAGACCGGTAACCCGAAGTCGATCACCCGCGGCCCTCGTGATCCTCACCTCCCGGGTGAGTCGCAGCAGGCTATCCGGCGTGGTCTGCGGATTTCGATAGCTTGACCAGCTGCCCGTGTACGCACTCACATCGCCGGACACGTACGGTCCGACGGACAGTCTCTCCGGTGCAAAGTAGCGATCCAAGAAGTGCCTGTGAACCGCGGAAGTCACGTGATTGCCAGCCTGTGAGTTGGCCGACACAAAAACGCTGATGTTGTGATCGGGAATCAGCAACAGCTGGGTGGCAAAGTATCTTGTGCCACCGGAGTGACCGTAGACGAATACATCACCCGCGGAGTAATTAGCGAATCCGTAGAGCCAAGGCCTGATGTTGGGATGAACCTCAAAGTAGGGCTGGCGCATGAGCGCCGCCGAGGTGGGGCTCAAGATGCGCGCTCCGTCCACGCTGCCGTCGCCGAGGTGTGCGCGCGCGAAGCGAGTCATGGCGAGCGCACTTGCGCTTATGCCACCTGCCGCCCCCATGGGCACAAAGACGAAGGGCTGAGCGGTTGCTTGTCCGTCGATCGATCGAAACCCTTCGGACATCTGAGAGGCAAGTTCCGCGGGAATCGGCTGATACGGGGTCGCGTCGACCATACGGAGCGGGTTCAGAATGTGCTCCTGAACGTAGTCTTCCCAAGACTGACCGCTTACTTCTTCAAGCACGAGTCCGGCAAGTCCCACACCGTGATTGGCATAACTCGAGACAAGGCCGGGCGGGCGCACGCGCGGGGGAAGCTCCGCGTTCAAGATATCGCTGAGGGGCACCATGTCTTCAACGCTATCGCCAAACAGCCGCACTATGCGCTCCTCGAAGCCGGCACTGTGTGTGAACAAGTGGCGAAGGGTCACTGACTGATCGTACGTAGCCGGTACCCTCAGAGTGCTTAGGTATTGATTTACATCTGTGTCGAAATCGACCTTCCCCTGCTCGCGTAACTGCATAAGTCCGGTATAGGTGAACAGCTTGCTGACCGAGCCGATTCGGAACAGCGTCCTTTCGGGATCTACGCCAAGCTGCGCTTCGAATTTTGCGTACCCGTACCCTTTGAGCACCACGAGCTGGTCGTTTTGCGTCACCGCCAGGGTGACGCCGACAACCCCGGCCTCTTCCATCGCGGTGTCGACGACGCCATCAAGAAAAGCCTCCAGCTCAATCCGATCGATCGGCTCGCGAGCCACCGCTTGCAGCGCGTGAGTGAGAACGACGAATACCCCTACGACGATAGGGCCAACGCCAGCCACCCTGCGATCGTATCGGCACTGCGCACGTTGTCGCGGCGCTCCCGCGGCCGTAGTTGCCGGATTCAAGGTGGGTGTAGCGGGCACGATCAGGCTCCTGTCGAAGAGTCTTGTGGACTGCCGGTAGTTGCAGCGCTATCAGCTCGGCATCTCACTCCTGCACCTGAAGCGGGCGCCGAATCAGCTCCAGAGCGCGCGAGGCGCCGGAAGCCGGTTGGAACGCCTAAGGGACGCGCGAGGTATTCTCTGACGCGCTTTGCGCCGGCGCTATGGGCATACCTTCTCTCGCAAAAGTGATCATGGCGGAGGGGAACCGGTCGAGCACGCTTGGGCTCATGCCCGAGATGCTGAGCGGTCCATAGGCGGCAGGCTGGGTTCTTGCCCGCGAAAAGCCCCCAGCAGACCGCGTAGGCGTTGGCCTACGCCGCTGATGCCTACGCTTCCGCAGGCTCCAATCGGAAGCGCAAGAACGCTCGAAACTCACGATTGAGAATGAACACGCAGCAGCTCAGCAACGTACAGACTCCGCAGGCGAGGTAGATCATCGGGATGTTCTTGCCCGTCAAATCTGCCACCACGCCCGATATGCCAGACGCGAATGGCGCCAGTCCTCCGGTAAGCGTGGTGAGGTATCCGAACACCCGCCCCCGGAGGTGCCCCTCCGTTTGCGTTTGCAGAATGGTGAGAAAGTTCACGCTGACAAATCCACTGCTCGTGCCCGCCAGGAAGATCGCCCCCCACGCAAAGTAGATACTGCTCGCATAGCCCAGCGCACCGAAGGACACGGAAAGCACGATGAGTGCCGCAAACAGTACCTTGTCGCGCACATCGTTCGCCACCTTCACCACGCCGCTAATTCCATAGCCGGTAATCACGCCCAGGCTGAGCGCGATCATCAGCGAGCCGTACCACTCCGCCCGCAGCCCCAGCGTGTCTTCGACGAAAAACGGCAGCAGCATGATCACCGGTGCCAAGAAGAAGTTGATGATCGACGTCGCAAAGAAGACATTGCGCAGACCTGGCGTAGACCACACGTAGCGCAGGCCCTCGACCACATTATTGAATACCAGGCGAATTTGCCTCTGGTGCTTACCGTGCCCCCATCCTCAGACGCCTCGAGCGCCTCACCAGCAGGTGGTTTCCTATTCGGCACCCGGATAAAGCTCTCCAATAGCGCCGATACCAGGAACAAGATCCCATTTACGAGCGTGACCAGTCCAGCGCCGAACACGCGGTAGAAGAAGGCGCCCGTCGCCTGACCGAACAGCATCGCCAACTGTTTGGTGCCTTCGATCATGGAGTTGGACTTCTGGATGTTCTCCTAGCGCACCAGCTCTGGGATAAAAGACATGAGGGCTGGACCGAAGAAGGCGGTCGTCGCCCCGTATAGGATCGCCACCGCGAACATCACCGCGATGACCGTCATCGAGTCCGCCGACGACATGAGTACGGCGGAACAAATCAGCAGCATCAGGCCATTGATGCTATCGAAGAAGATGAGAATGTGCTTCTTGGGCAGGAGGTCGGCCAAGGCCCCGCCTACGGGCGCCAGTAGGACGGCCGGCAGGGTCACCGCCATCATCATCGCACCGGCCAAGGCCGCGGATTGAGTCTCGAGCTTGAGCCAGAACACGATCGTCACGATGAGGATGTTACCGCCGAGTTGCGTTAGCAGCTGACCGCTCCAAAGCAGCGGAAGTTACCCCTCGTACTCGGCCTCGAGGCTGTTGCGCTCTCACTCATTGATTGACTCACTAGCGTAGTCTCCAAAAATCCTGCTACTCGAGTTCAGCCGAGATGAACGCCCTTTGCGCTCGCGACGAACTCATCGTCGATCCGAAGGTGCTCCTGACCCCGCGGGGGAACCTCGGAGGCTTCAACCACATTACCCAGATCGGCTGCACGATGCCGCTGCCCCGGTGTCAGGTAGCGAAATCGCCCTGCGTCGGTGCGCCTCGCTCACCACTGAACGAAGCGATGGACCCAGGCGCGAGCCTCCTGCGCACGCGCGATGATTTTTATTAGGTACGCTGGCGCGCCCTTCAACTTCCGGAACAAGCCCTCCAACGACGGACTGTCATCGCTCACCGATGGGTTGCTGAACAAGACCCACTACATCTCACTCCTAGGAACCCCATCTTAGCCTAACTTGATAGATAGGCCCCCAAGCGTAGGATATCTGCGAATACTCCGCCAGCCGTCACTTCAGGACCTGCTCCCGGCCCCTGCACGATGAGCGGATTGCTCGCGTAGCGCGAGGTGACAAAACGCACGATGTTGTCCGTCAGGTTCATCATGGCGAAGGGATGAGAGCGTGGCAGGCTCTGCAGCGCTACCCCCGCTTCCCCCGTCTCGAAATCCAGCCGAGCCACATAGCGCAGCACCTCGTCGCGAGCCGTCGCCTGCAGCACCCGTTCGCGCATCGCCTCGTCGTGCTCGGCGAAGCGCGCGAGGAACTCATCCACCGGACAGTCCTCGAGCCCCGACGGCACCAGACTCTCCACCCCAAGCTCGTTGAGTTCGAGCGCCATGCCCGCCTCACGCGCCAGGATGACAGTCTTGCGCGCCACATCCATACCCGAGAGGTCCTCGCGTGGGTCGGGTTCCGTGTAGCCCTTGTCGCGGGCGGCAGAGACCAGCGCCGCGAACCCCTCCTCACCGTCGTAGACGTTGAACAGGTAGGCCAAGGTGCCGGAGAAGATCCCTTCGATCTGCTTCAGCTCATCCCCCGTGTCGACGAGGTCGCGCAAGGTCTTGATGATCGGTAGGCCGGCGCCCACGGTGGTCTCGTAGAGGAAGTGCGTGCCGTGGCGGCGCTGCACGGCCTTGAGCAGCGAGTAGTAGCCGCCGTCGCCGCTGTGCGCCTTCTTGTTCGGTGTTACCACATGGACGCCGCGCGCGAGCCAGTCCGCGTAGCGCGCCGCAGGCACCTCGCTCGCCGTGCAGTCGACGATCACCGCATGGGGTAGATGATCGGTGTGCACATGATCGACGAACTGGTCGAGGTCTGCCCTGCGCGTCTCGTCGGCGCGCGTCCCGCGCCAACGATCGAGGTCGACGCGGCGTTCGGCGAGCGTCATCGTGCGCGACGTGGCAATCGCCCGCACGCGCAGATCCAGATTGAATCGATCGCGCAGCGTGCCGGCCTGTGCCGCCAGCTGATCGAGCAACGCCCCGCCCACGTGGCCCTCGCCCAGCACGCCGATTGAGAGCGTCTTGGCTGAGAGGTAGAAGCCCGAGTGCACGGCGCGCAGGGCGCGGGTCGTGTCTGCCTCGTCCACCACGACCGAGATGTTGCGCTCGCTCGCGCCCTGGGCGATCGCGCGCACGTTGATGCCGGCACGACCTAAGGTTCCAAATAGGCGCGCGGCAACACCGGGCCGCCCCATCATGCCGTCCCCGACCAAGGCCAGGATTGAACAGTGGCGGGACACGTCGATCTCCTGGATCTGCCCCTGCGCCAGCTCGACCGCGAAGGCACGCCGCGCGGCCGCTTCCGCCGTCGCCGCGCTACGCCCAGGCACGGCGAAACAGATCGAGTGCTCGGAACTGCCCTGGGAGATCATGATCACCGAGACGTGTACCTCGCGCAGGGCACCGAAGAGCCGGTCTGCCGTGCCCGGCACGCCGATCATGCCCGCGCCCTCGAGGTTGAGAAGCGCCACGTCTTCGACTGCGGAGATTCCCTTGGCCCGAAGGCTGGCGTCTACGTTCGCCGTGATCCGCGTTCCCGGATGCTCCGGAGCGAAGGTGCAGCGTATATGGATGGGGATGTTGTGTTCGATCGCCGGCCCCATGGTCTGGGGATGGATCACCTTAGTGCCGAAGTAGGCGAGCTCCATCGCCTCGTCGTAGGAGATCTGGTCGATCACGGCTGCTTCCGGGATGCGTCGCGGATCGCCACTCATCACGCCCGTCACGTCGGTCCAGATCGTAATGTCATCGGCGCCGACCAGCGCCGCTATGATCGAGGCGGTGAAGTCGCTGCCGTTGCGACCGAGGGTGGTCTGCAAGCCCTCCTCGTCGCTGGCGACGAAACCCGTCACCACCTTGATCCCATCGAAATCACTGGGCAGCAGCGCACCGAGCCTCTGGCCGGAGGCATCCCACTGCACGCTAGGACCCATCTCAGTCCAGCGCACGACGATCACCTCTCGCGTGTCGACCCAGTCGACATCACGCTCGTCGAGGGCGCTCGCGAGCACGGCCGCGAGCAATCGCGCGGACCAGATCTCACCGTAGCCCGCCACCAGATCACGGCTGCGCTGGGACGAGGAGCGTAGGCGGAGCACACCCTGGAGCACATCGACGATCACCTCGGCGTCGTCTTCCCAAGCGGCGAGCACTTCCTCGCGGGTAGGTTCGGCGACGAGCTCGATCACCGTGTTGCGGTAGCGGTCGCGCAGGCGTTGCAAGCCTTCGCGGAAGCTCGAGTGACCCGCAGCCGCCTGGTCGACCAGACTCAGGAGTGCGTCGGTCATACCGCCCATGGCCGACACCACCACGCCGTGCGGACGCGGCAGCTCATCGCGGCAGGCTCCACAGAGAATGTCGGCGACGCGACGGAAGCAGTCGGCGTCCTTCAGGCTAGAGCCGCCGAACTTGTGGATGGTCCATCCAGGTTGTTTCAAGGTGGGAGTCTCTTCAGGGTTCAGACGTCGAGGTCGGTCACCGCGCCTTCGCTGGCGCTACCGACCAGGCGTGCGTACTTTCCAAGCACGCCGCGGGTCTCGAGGGGGCGGGGCGTCAGGGCCTCACGCCGAACCTCGAGGGTGGTGTCGTCCACACCAAGTTCGATACTGCGCGCGACCGCGTCGATGGTGATCGCGTCACCGTCTTCGATCAATGCGATCGGCCCGCCCGCGGCTGCTTCCGGCGCTACGTGGCCGACCACGAACCCGTGGCTACCGCCCGAGAAGCGGCCGTCCGTGATCAGCGCCACGTCGGCGCCGAGACCACGGCCGATGATGGCCGAGGTGGGACTCAGCATCTCGCGCATGCCGGGCCCACCTTTCGGGCCTTCGTAGCGGATCACGATAACGTCGCCGGCCACCACGGTGCCGTCGAGGATAGCGCGCAGGGCGGCCTCCTCTGCATCGAACACACGCGCGGTGCCGGTGAAGCGCTCGCCCTCCTTGCCGCTGATCTTCGCCACCGCGCCCTCCGGGGCGAGGTTGCCGCGCAGGACCACCAGATGGCTATCCGCTTTGATCGGTTGCTCGAAGGGCACGACGATACTCTGATCCGCGGGGTAGTCCTCGACGTCGGCCAAGTTTTCCGCCATCGGCTGGCCCGTGACGGTCATGCAGTCCCCGTGCAGCAGCCCCTTGTCGAGCAGGCGCTTCATCAGCGGCGCGATGCCACCGATCTCGATGAGCTCGGACATGAGGTGACGACCGCTCGGGCGTACGTCCGCCAGCACGGGCACGCGGGCGCCCAGACGACTGAAGTCATCGAGCGCGAGTGGCACCCCGGCGACGCGGGCCAGGGCCAACAGGTGCAACACCGCGTTAGTGGATCCGCCGAGCGCGATAGTCACGGTGATCGCGTTCTCAAAGGCCTCGCGCGAGAGGATATGCGACGGGCGAAGGTCCTCGCGAACAAGGCGTACCAGGGCCTCACCTGCGCGCGTGCAGTCGGCGAGCTTGTCCTGGCTCACCGCTTCTTGGGCGCTACTCCCGGGCAGGGACAGGCCGAGCGCCTCGATCGCGCTGGCCATGGTGTTCGCCGTGTACATGCCGCCGCAGGAGCCTGGGCCTGGAATGGCAGTGCTCTCGACGTCTTTGAGTTCCGCATCACTCACGGTGCCGGCGGCGTGACCGCCCACCGCCTCGAACACCGAGACGATGTCGCGGCGCCCCGCACCGGGCCGGATAGTGCCGCCGTACACAAACACGGAGGGCCGATCCAAACGCGCCATGGCCATGGCGCACGCAGGCATGTTCTTGTCGCATCCACCAATCGTGATGACACCATCAAGGCCTTCGCCCGCCACCACCGTCTCGATCGAATCGGCTATCACCTCGCGAGACACCAATGAGTAGCGCATGCCCGGCGTGCCCATTGAAATGCCGTCCGACACAGTGATCGTGTTGAACACGACCGCCTTGCCGCCGGCCTCGTCCACGCCCGCTGCCGCCGCCTTGGCCAAGACATCGATGTGCATGTTGCAGGGGGTGACCATGCTCCAGGTGGACGCGACGCCCACCTGTGGTCGGCGGAAGTCTGCGTCGGTGAAGCCTACCGCCCGAAGCATGGCGCGGCTCGGCGCCCGCTCCACGCCGTCAACGATTACGCTGGAGTGACGCCGGCCTTCACTCCCGTTGCCTGCACTGCCCACTAGCTCTGCCCCTTGTTCGCAGCTGCTTGACTCTGCTGGAAACCCGTGTTTGTATCGGGAGCGATCGAGCTTACTGCCTTCGAGGGTCGATTGCGACCAAGGGCAAAAGTGCCTGCTTCGGTGTCAAGGAGTCGACGGTTTCCCCGTCCCAAGAGCAAACGGCCACACGATGATCAGCAACACGATCCGTCACAGCGCTGCCCTCCTCCTTATCGGCCTCCTTCTCCTTAGCAGGAGACACGCGGGCACCTGAGGCAAACATTCAGGACGCTTCAAACCCCGCACCGGACACACCAACCGCTGCGGGGTTTTTCGTTTTCAGCCCCTTCGAAACCCACCCCTAAGCCTACCGAGACCCTAAGCCATGACCAGCGAGCACACGGACCCCCAAGACCGCCTGATCATTTTCGATACGACCCTGCGCGATGGCGAGCAGGCCCCCGGCTGCAGCATGACCTTGCGAGAGAAGCTCCGGGTGGGGAACGCGCTGGCAGAGCTCGGCGTGGACGTGATCGAAGCAGGCTTTCCCGCCGCCTCCCCCGGCGACTTCGAGTCCGTGCAGCGCCTCGCCGAGGAGCTCGAAGGGCCTGTGATCTGCGGCCTCGCGCGCTGCCAGGCACAGGACATCGAACGCGCCACCGCGGCCCTGGCGCCGGCGAAGCGAAAGCGCCTGCACGTGTTCGTCGCCACCAGCGCCATTCACCGCGAGTACAAGCTCAACATGGCGCGCCAGGAGATCTTGAAGCGCGCCGTAGAGAGCGTGCAGATGGCCCGTCAGCATTTTGACGACGTCGAATTCTCCGCCGAGGACGCGGCGCGCACGGAACTCGACTTCCTGACGGAAATCGTCACCGCGGTGATCGACGCTGGCGCGACCACCGTGAACATCCCTGACACGGTCGGCTACACCGCGCCGGCCGAGTTCCTCGCCGTGTTCAAACACCTGCGCGAGAACGTACCGAGTATCGACAAGGCTATTCTCTCCGTCCACTGCCACAACGACCTCGGCATGGCCGTGGCCAACAGCCTGGCCGCCGTGCAGGGCGGCGCACGGCAGATCGAATGCACGATCAACGGCATCGGCGAACGCGCCGGCAACTGTTCCCTGGAAGAGGTCGTGATGGCCGTGCGCACGCGAAATGACCTCTTCCCCTACGCCACGGGCATCGACACCACGCGCCTCTACCCCTTGAGCCGCATGGTCTCCAGCGTGACCGGGCTGCACGTGCAGCGGAACAAGGCCATCGTGGGAGAGAATGCCTTCGCCCATGAAGCGGGCATCCACCAGCACGGCATGCTGAAGAACGCCGAAACCTACGAGATCATGCGCCCGCAGGACGTCGGTATCAGCCGCACCAACCTGGTGCTCGGCAAGCACAGCGGTCGCCACGCCCTACGCGAGCGCATCTCGGACCTCGGCTTCGATCTCGATGAGAAGCAGGTGGGCGCCGTGTTCGCCGAATTCAAGAAGCTGGCGGACAGCAAGAAAGAAGTCTTCGACAGCGACATCGAAGCACTCGTCCTGCACGGCAACGTGCACGGGGCCGGCCCCTGGGTGCTGGAGGAGATGCACGTTAGTGCCGGCACCGGGCGCTCTTCCACCGCCTCAGTACGCTTGCGCGACGATGAGGACCAGGTGGTCGAAGAGGCCGCCGTCGCCGCCGGGCCCGTCGAAGCGGTGTTCACTGCGCTGGAACTTGCGACCGGCATTCGCCCCGAGCTGAAGGACTTTGACATCCGCAGTGTCAGCGTAGGCGAGGACGCACAGGGTGACGTCTCGGTCACGGTGTCCTACGAGGAGCGCCTGTACCGTGGTCAGGGACTTGAGACCGACGTGATCGAGGCCAGCGCGAAGGCCTTCCTCCACGCCCTGAACCGCATCGCCCGAACAAAGGCCATGCACCCAGCGCCGGCTAGCCGCGATGCTCGTCGCGGTGCTGCTTAAGCGCATCGCCCTGTAGCCCACACTTTCGAACAAGAGCTTGAGGCCCACCCATGTCGAGCGACAGCACCCAACCGAGTATCTGGAAAAACGGCCAACTCGTGCCCTTCGCCGAGGCCACCTGCCACGTGCTTTGCCACGCCTTGCACTACGGCTCATCGGTCTTCGAAGGCATCCGCCTCTACGGCACGCCCGAGGGCCCGCGCTTCTTCCGCCTCAATGACCACATGCAGCGCATGTATGACTCGGCGAAGATCTATCGCATGAAGATACCCTACGACCTACAGACCCTCCTCGACGCCACCCACGAGGTGGTCGCCACCAACGGCCTGCAGGAAGGGGCCTACATTCGTCCCTTCGCCTTCCGCGGCATGAGCGGCCTCGGCGTGGCCCCACCCGAGGACGGCCCCATCGACGTTTGCATCGCCGCCCAGAAATGGGGCGCCTACCTTGGGGCCGACGGCCTTGAGCGCGGCGTCGACGTCTGCGTGTCCAGCTGGCAGCGCGTCGCACCGAACACGATTCCCGCCACCGCCAAAGCAGCGGGCAACTACCTATCGAGTCAGTTGATCACCATGGAGGCTCAGCGCCTCGGCTTCGTCGAGGGGATCGGCCTGACCGTCGACGGCACCGTGAGCGAGGGCGCCGGCGAGAATCTCTTCCTCGTGCGACAGGGGCGGATCGTCACTCCGCCCACGGCCGCCTCGATCCTCGGCGGCATAACGCGCGACACGATCATCCACCTAGCCAAGGACCTCGGGTATGAGGTGGTGGAACAGGCGATCCCGCGCGAGATGCTCTATCTGGCGGATGAGCTGTTTTTTACCGGCACCGCAGCTGAGGTCACGCCGATCCGCTCCGTGGACCACATCGAGATCGGCCCTGGACACCGGGGCCCGGTCACCAAGAAAATCCAGGACGCCTTCTTCGGCCTGTTCTCGGGCAAGACCGCCGATACGCGCAACTGGCTCGAACCCCTAGGCGAGGCGCCGACAAGTGCCGCCGCAGCAGCTGGCGCCTAAGCGATGAGTTCACCCACCACTCTGTTCGAGAAGGTGTGGCAGCAGCACCTGGTGATGAACGAGACGCCCGCTCACCCGGCGGTCATGTACATCGACCTGCACCTAATCCACGAGGTGACCACGCCGCAGGCCTTCGACGTGCTGCGTGAACGCGGGTTGAAGGTGCGACGCGTCGACCGCACGCTCGCCACCCTCGACCACTCCACCCCCACTCGCGCGGTGGATCTCTACGGCACGCGTGCCGACACCCCAGCCATGCGCCAGGTCAGTCAGATGGAGCGAAACTGCGAGGAGTTCGGCATCGACCTGGTGGGTATCGACGACGAGCGTCGCGGCATCGTGCACGTCATGGGCCCAGAGCTCGGCGCCACCCAGCCAGGCTACACGATCGTCTGCGGCGACAGCCATACGGCCACTCACGGAGCCTTCGGTGCCCTCGCCTTCGGAATCGGCACCACGGAGGTGGGTCACGTACTCGCCACCCAGTGCCTGCTGCAGCGACGGCCGAGGACCTTGGCCGTGAACGTGACCGGTCGCCTGACTCCAGGGGTCACCGGCAAAGACCTGATCTTAGCCATCATCGGGCAGATCGGCGTCGACGGCGGCACGGGCCACGTGATCGAGTACCGCGGCGATGCGATCCGGCAGCTGAGCATGGAAGCGCGAATGACCGTGTGCAACATGTCCATCGAAGCCGGCGCTCGGGCGGGCATGATCGCCCCGGACGACATCACCTTCAACTACCTCGCCGGCCGCGAACGTGTTCCTCAAGGGCCTGCCTGGGACATCGCCGTGCAGAGCTGGCGCCGCCTGAAGACCGACGACGGCGCCAGCTTCGACCGCGAGGTTACCGTAGACGCGAGCAGCCTAACGCCGATGATCACTTTCGGCACCAACCCTGGGATGGTCATGCCCGTGGCCGGCGAGATCCCGAGCGAAGGCGGTGAAGGCTTCCGCCGCGCCCTCGACTACATGGGCCTGGAGGCGGGGACCTCGCTGCTCGGCCGGGATGTGAACGTGGTCTTCGTCGGCAGCTGTACCAACTCACGCGTGAGCGACCTGCGCGAGGCGGCTGCGATCCTGCGCGGGCGACGGGTCGCCGACGGGGTGAACATGCTGATCGTGCCCGGCTCCCAGGCGGTGAAGCGCGAGGCCGAAGCGGAAGGCCTACACGAGGTGTTCCTGCAGGCGGGCGCCGACTGGCGCGAATCCGGCTGCTCCATGTGCATCGGCATGAACGGCGACACAGTCGCTTCAGGCCACTACGCGGTGAGCACGAGCAACCGCAACTTCGAGGGCCGCCAGGGCGCCGGCGCACGCACCCTACTCGCCAGCCCCGCCACCGCCGCCGCCAGTGCCGTCGCCGGCAAGATCGCCGACCCGCGTTTGCTCGCCTCGGCCTGACGCCGCGAGGAGTTACCTGATGAAACCAATAATTTCGCTCACCTCCACCACGGTGGTGATCGCCGACGACGACATCGACACGGACCAGATCATCCCTGCCCGCTTCCTGACCACGACCAGCCGCGATGGTCTGGCCCAGGGCTTGTTCGCCAACTGGCGCTACCTCGCCGATGGATCCCCCAACCCCGACTTCGTCCTGAACCAACCCGCCGCCGACGGCGCTCAGATCATCGTCGCGGGCAACAACGTCGGCTGCGGCTCGTCGCGCGAGCACGCCCCGTGGGCCCTGCTCGCCGAGGGATTTCGCGCCGTTCTCAGCTCACGGATCGCGGATATCTTTCGCGCCAATTCCCTCAAGAACGGGCTGCTCGCGATCGAGGTGGATGAGAGTACACATGCCACCCTGCTCAGCGCCCCTGGCGCTCGGGTCACCATCGATCTGGCTCAGTGCACGATCTCGATGGATGGGAGCGCTGCAGTGAATTTCGAGATCGAAGGCTTCGCCCGTCACTGCCTGATGGAAGGCGTCGATCAGCTAGGGTTTATCCTAGGTCAAGATGAGACGATAAGCCGCTTTGAGGCCCAACGCACATGAGCACGCCAAGACGCGCCCGCATCGTCATCCTCCCTGGCGACGGCATCGGCCCGGAAGTGACCGCCGAGGCCGTGCGAGTGCTGCAAGCCGTCGCCGCGCGCTTCGACCATGACTTCACGTTTGAGACCGCACTGATCGGCGGCGCGGCCATCGACGAGACTGACGATCCTCTACCATCGGCCACGCTGGAGACCTGTCGAGCTGCGGACGCGATACTGCTTGGCGCCGTCGGCGGACCGAAGTGGGCGTCGCACCCCACGGTGCGCCCCGAACAAGGCCTCCTGCGCCTACGCCAGGGCCTCGGCCTGTACGCCAACCTGCGGCCCATTCGCACGCACCCAGCCCTCGCCGGCGCCTCTCCTCTGAAGCCAGATCGCATCGCCAACGTGGATATCATGGTCGTACGCGAACTCACCGGCGGTATCTACTTTGGCGAGAAGGAGGAAGGCGCCGAGCGCGCCAGCGATCTTTGCACCTACACACGCAAAGAAGTGGAGCGTGTCGTACGCCTCGCCGCTCAACTCGCGAGCGACCGCGGCGGGCGCCTCGTGTCCGTGGACAAGGCCAACGTTCTCGCCACCTCCCGTCTGTGGCGTCAGGTGACCACGGAGCTGCTCGCCGAGGAGTTCCCCGCCCTCGACCTCGAGCACCTGCTGGTCGATGCCATGGCCATGCATCTAATTCATCGCCCGAGCGCCTACGATGTGATCGTCACCGAAAACATGTTCGGCGACATCCTCACGGACGAGGCCTCCATGCTAGCCGGGTCCCTGGGGCTCCTACCCTCCGCCTCGCTCAACGGTGAGGCACTCGGCCTGTACGAGCCGATCCACGGATCCGCGCCGGATATCGCCGGGCAGGGCATCGCGAACCCCTACGGTGCTATCGCGAGTGCTGCCCTCCTCTTGCGCCATTCCCTGGACCTCTCGCGCGAGGCCTTGCTAGTGGAACGAGCGGTGGACGAGGCGATCGCGGCTGGAGCGCTCACGCGAGACCTCGCGGCGCACGCACCTAGCGCCCTCAGCACGGCGCAGGCCGGCGAAGCCGTGCTGGCTCAGCTCGATCGATACTGAGTCGCCGAACAAGCGCGTACGCGTCACTTGCCTCACGAGGGGCCGCTTAGATGCGAGATCCTGATCCGTCCCTCTGACAAGCATCAGAACCCAACGCGCAGGCCCGCCGAGACCACCAGCTGGTCGGCGTCGCCAATCACGTACTTGAGCTCGCCAACGAAGTCGATCTGGTCGTTTAGCCCGACCGTAACGCCGGACCCTACGTTGAGCCCGATCTCGGTCTCCGATCCGAAGCCGACGAAAAAGTCGTCGAAATCGAAGATGGAGAGATTGATGCCACCGAGACCGTAGAACGCGACGTTGCCGTCGGCGAGGAAGGTGTAGTGCAAGTCTACATCGACCATCGAGAAGTCCACTCCATCATCGACGAAGAAGAACGAGTACTTGCCGGCCAGGGCCAGCGACGGACTAAAGGCGTAGGCAGCCCGCGCCTGCAGCCCCAACTCTTCGATCCCCTCCCCGTAGGTCAAGGCACCGCCTAGGGAGAGTTGCGCTGCCGCTTGGTGGGAGAGGAGCAGCGAGCAAAGGGCTAGCGGCAGGGCCGCAACGAGCGAATTCGCTTGTTTCATGAACGTCTACGAGCTGAGTGTGGGAAATCCGTAAAGGAGCAGACGGTAACCACCCCAGGGATGCTACGCACACTGTCGTCGAAGCCGATCAGCTCGACGGCGATGTGCCCTGCGCGAGCGGCGCCCGGCGCCCAGTGGGGTAGGAATTCAGCGCCGCCCGCTCACCCTGCTTGAGTCATCACGCGCCGAGCGAGCGCTGCGAGTGGGTGCAACCCGATCCCGTAGGGGCTCGAGCGATCGCGTCGCGAGCGCGTCGGCAAGCCAGACCAACAGCAGGATCAGCGGTGCGGCCCAGGCGAGCACCTGCCATCCCCGCCCCTGGCCGATGAGCAGCAGGTGGCTCACCACATAGCCGCTTTGCCAGTGGACTAGAAACACCGGGTACGACAGATCGCCGCACCGTTTCTGCCATCCGCTTGCGCGGCGCCGATATCGCCGATGACTCAGCGCCATAACCACCACCGCCAGAGCCCCCAAGTTGGTGTAGAAGTGGACGTCGATTCGCCCTGAGGCCATGCCCCCGGCTGCGCCAGCAGCAAGCAAGTTCACCAGCCAGCTCAGCAAGCCCGCGACGAGCAGTATCGACGTCGAAGCTGAACTCAAGCGATCGACCAAGGGCCTCGAAAAGTAGATCACAGCACCCACAGAGAAGGGTAGGAGCGCCGCCAGAACTGGTGCGTACCGCGCTTCGAAGGCACCGGCCGTTTGGTAGATCCACCCGTGGTAGGCGCCGAACAGCACCACCGCTCCCGCGGCTACCCACCGTGCTCTGGCCAGCGCTCCCCAGAGCTTGCGTAGCAGATCAGCTCCACGGCCACCGACCATGCTGGCGGCACCAGTCGAAAGTCCGCTGCGTACCACTCGAAGGGAAGAGTCAGCAGATTGCCCGACCAATCGAGGGCGGTCGATTCTCTACACCACTCCCCCTTCCACGCGCAGGCTGTCGGATACAGAGCAACCATCAGCAGCGTACCGCTCGCGATCAGCCAATAGACCGGATAGATGCGCAGGACCCGATTGAGAAAGAACGGCACGGCACTAAAGGGCATAGCGGTCGTTCAGCATGAGTGTGATTAGGTAGCCCGACAGCAGGTAGAAGCCGAACACGGCAAAGCGCCCTAGGTGGTCCGTACCCACCGACCCTTCCGTGAGGTGCGCGATGATTACCAGCCAGGCGAGGACAAATCTGAGGACACTTAGCATGGCAAGGGATGGAGGGCGCTGCGCACGGCGCACCTAGGGGACCCTATTGAGGGAGCGCCTCTTCGCCGACTAACGGGTCACACCAGGGTCAGGTTGCGTCGAGGGGTGTTGCCTAACTGCGTTGCGGGACACCGCCTTGTGAATCGCGCACTAACCCTTGTAAGCCTCGATGACCTCCGGCAGGGGGCGGTCGCCTGGGCGAAGATCCGCCACCGGCCGAAGGGCTGGCGACGGCGGATCCTGCCAAGACGTGGGCGATCAGCTGCCCTTGGTGAACTCGGGGTAAGCTTCGATGCCGCAGTCGACGACGTCCAAGCCACCGACCTCTTCTTCCTCACCAACGCGCAGCCCCATTACCTGCCTCAGGAGAAACCAGCTTAGGAAGCTGACGCCGAACACCCACACGAAGATGCTTACCAGTCCAAGAAGCTGAACGTGCGGCTTGGCCTCGGGGTTGGTCAGGATAACGGCGAGCAGCCCCCACAGGCCGCAGGTGCCATGCACGGAGATAGCGCCCACAGGGTCATCGACGCGCAGCTTGTCAAGGGTGACGATCGAGGCGACCACCAGCAAGCCGCCGACTAAGCCGATGAGCGTAGCTGCCACGGGGGTCGGCGTCAGAGGCTCGGCTGTGATCGACACTAAGCCTGCAAGCGCCCCGTTTAGCGCCATGGTCAGATCCGCCTTCCCAAACCAGAAGCGCGCCAGGAGAAGTGCACCGACTAGGCCGCCAGCGGCCGCCATGTTGGTATTGACGAACACCCTGGCCACGTTATTGGCATGCTCCACGCCGGTGAGCTGGAGCTCCGAACCGCCGTTGAAGCCGAACCAGCCTAACCAAAGAATCAGCGTACCGAGCGTTGCCAGTGGTAGGTTGCAGCCAGGGATCGCATTGATCTGCCCACGGTTGCCGTACTTGCCCTTGCGTGCCCCGAGCAGCAGGACACCGGCCAGGGCCGCTGCAGCACCGGACAGGTGCACGACCCCAGAGCCTGCGAAGTCCAGGAAGCCTGCCTGCTCCAGGAAGCCGCCGCCCCACTTCCAGAATCCCTGGACTGGATAGATAAACCCTGTCATCACGATGGCGAAGGTGAAGAATGTCCATAGCTTCATGCGCTCGGCGACCGCCCCCGAGACGATCGACATGGCTGTGGCCACGAACACCACTTGGAAGAAGAAGTCGGCCAGCTGAGAGTAGTAAGGGGCGTCCTCCGCACCGCTTAACACGGCCTCCACCTCGTTGTCCGTGCCACCCAACACGCCGATGCCTGGGATGAACCCGTTGAGGCCGTCGCCGTACATGATGCCGTAGCCGCAGAGCATGTACATGATGCAGGCGATGCTGTAGAGCCCCACGTTCTTGGTCAGAATCTCCGTGGTGTTCTTCGCCCGCACAAGGCCCGCTTCCAGCATGGTGAACCCGGCGGCCATCCACATGACCAGGGCGCCCATGACTAGGAAGTAAAAGGTGTCCAGCGCGTAGCTGACTTCGAGTAACTCCACCGGCAGTCTCCTCCTGTACGATCCTTCGATGTGCCCGGTCTTGCGCTCGCCTCAAAGCGCGGCTTTACCAGCCTCGCCCGTACGGACGCGAACGCTCTGCTCAAGACCGGTCACAAATATCTTCCCGTCGCCGACACGGCCGGTGCGCGCGGCCTGCACGATCGCCTCGATGAGGCGGTCGACATCATCATCCGCCGTTGCGATCTCGATCTTCACCTTTGGCCGGTAGTCCACCGTGTACTCGGCGCCTCGGTACAACTCCGCATGGCCCCGCTGGCGACCGAACCCCTTGACCTCAGTCACGGTCATCCCTTGCAGACCCAGCGAGGCGATCGCCTCCCGCACGTCCTCCACCTTGTAGGGGTTGACGATGGCCGTCACGAGCTTCATTTCCTGTCCTCCACGCGCCCAGCCGGCTTGCCGGCGGCGCGCCCACACCCTGAGTTGCCCGTCGCCCCCGCGACGCCTAAGGCAGCACGCGGCGCCAGGCGGCGCTATTCCATGGGGGTTCGATAGCAAGAAGCGCGCCACCGCTTCGCGATGTGCCATCCAAGGGCACGACGGTGTTGCCAGGCCGCCCTATGCACTACTGAGGGGCGTAGACGGGGCGGTTGGCACCAGATCGGTGCACAACACACTTTAAGGTACGACGGGTGAGTCGTCCTCTGCGTCATTCAAGGACCACACGAAGGCGATGACCTCCGCCACGGCTTGGTACAGCGCGGGCGGTATCTCTTCCCCTAGATCCCCTTGCGCTAGAAGGCGGGCTAGGTGCGGGTCCTGGTAGTGGGGGACACCGGCGTCCTCCGCCAGGGCGATGATCTGCTCGGCAAGTGCCTCGTATCCGGACGCAGTCACCCGGGGCGCATTTCCAAGCGTCTGCTCGTAGCGAAGGGTCGCGGCCACTCGCATGGAGTCGTCTCCCGACCTTTGCTCAGACACGCTCATCCACCATGGGGCCGAGCAGCTGCTCGCCGGCGCTCGCCCCGGGGCCGTCGACGGCCCCAGCATCCACCCCAGCCAGTAGGGTCTGCACCGATAGTCCGCGCGCGAGCAAACGTCGATCGAGCTCAGGCAACTGCCCCTGCAGGTACTGAGCAGTCGGTGCCTCACGGCTACGAAAGCGCACCGCGACGTCCTGCTTACCGCTCAGCTTGACCACTGCGTTGAGCGGGCCAAGCCCAGGCAGATCGAAGGCGAGCTCCACGCGCCAGCGATGGCGCGCCTCGCCTTCGTCCCTGGCATGCCGAGAGGATTGCTCACTTTCTGGCTGCGCGGGGACAGCCTCGTGCGCGATGCGCACGCCGATCACATCGACCTGCGCCGACTCACCAGAGCTCACGAGGGGGATCTCTGCGGCCAGCGCGGCCCGCTCCCTCGCTCTTGGGAACATCGCGGTCAGGGCCAGAAGGTCTACCCGTGCGCTCGCACCCTGTAGCTGTTGGCGCAGGGCTTCATGGGAAGGCAACTCCCTGGGTACCGGCACCCGCCGTTGGGGCACAGGCCGCTGACCGGGGAGGGGCGGGTGCTCATCGGCCGTACCCGCCGCAGGGGACGCCGCGCCCTGCCGGCCTGGCGAAGAGGGCAAGGCCTCCAGGGCTTTTCCTAAGGCACTTGCAAGGCCGGGAGACCACGTCGACCGGGACGATGCCCATTGCAGCGCCCGAGCAACCCCAGCTGCATTGGTCAACGTCTCGCGAGGCGGCAGGGCGCCGAGCAATTGCTGAGCGAGGTTGCGCAGATCGCGGGGTGTAGCGGCGGAAGGGGTGGCCTCAGCTAGCGCCACGATCGCTCCTAGCGTCTCGCCGAGACTGCGCTGCACGGGGAGCTTTTGCCGAAGTATATTACTAGCTATGTGAGAGATGGCGCGGGGCGAGCCGCCCGTATCCTCACGACGCGCAAGCACGAGGAGACGCCCGGCATGAGTTACCTCGAGGTTTAGCCGTTCGCCTACGTGCAGGGGCGTGGTCGTGCGCACCTGGAAGGCCTGCGAACCGACCTTCAAGGTGGCCTGTCCGTCGCCGGTGCTTGCGAGCACCTGGGCAAGTAGGCGACTCCCAGGTTGGAGACTGGATGCGACTCGAGCGGGGCCAGGCAGCGCAGACGCGGCGCTGGCAGGGCTGAGGGTTCGCTCAGGCGGGCGCAGTAGCGTGAGGAGAGTGTCGGTCACCGGTGGCAGACATCAGCGCAAAGCGGTTGACGCGGACCGACCTGGCCCGGGGCCGGGTCGGTCCAGCGCGAGCCCTCGGCGGAGGGCCTAGGCGTCGCTCTCGATCTCCGGGCCACCCTGGGCTTGGGGCAGATCGTTTCGCTCCACGGAGAGGTTGAAGGAAGCGTCGAAGCCGCCGTCGTTGCGCTCTACCTCGGTGCTGCGGCTCACGGTGTAGGTGTCACCGGTCACGACCACTGAGCGGGAGAAGGTACCCTTTTCGGCGTCGAAGCTCTGCTCGAGCGTACGGTTGAACTCGTTGCCGTTCGGCCCGGTCACGGTGAAGGAGCTCTCAAATCCGCCTTCCACGCGCGTTAAGGAGCCACTCACAGTGATGCTTCGTCCGCCAGCACCGGTCACGCTACGCTCGCGGCTCACGGTCTGCGCCTGCGGGTCGACGGTTACACTCAGCTCACGAGTCTGTGTACCGCCCCTAGCGCTCTCCACCTCACGGCTGATCTCGACTGTGCCGCCGCCACGGCTGACTTCCACGCCCTCCGGCAGCTCGCGCGCCTGTGGCGGCACGGGCGCCGCCTCTGCGCGCGCCTGCAGGGCTTTAGCAACGAGCGCTCGAGCACGATCGCTGATGCTAACGCGATAACCCACGGTCGAGTCCTGAGACTCCGGCGGCTGCGGCGTGGGTGCGCGCTCCGGACCACCGTCCAGCGCGGGCGCGGTGGTTATGTTGATCGACGGCAGTTTAAGACTAGATGATATGTCGGACATAGCGGTTAAATCCCCAGATCGTAAAGGCCGGCCTCGAGCCGGCAGTCAGTTCAATTGCGCATCCGGGCGCACGAGTCCTTCCTTAGCCAGGCCCCTCCTACAGATGGGTACTGGCTTTGCGATAGGCCGCCACACCGGATCGCTGCCGCGTGTGGGCAGACATCCGGTCGGCAATGCCGTTGCGAGCTTGCGTTGCCACCTCGAGCAAGCGAGCATCCGCCAGCATCAAGGCGCCCAGCTGCTCGCTGAGAGCATCCCGCTCGCCAGGGCCAGCGGGGGTGTCGAAGAAGTTGGTGAGCAATTCCAATCGGCGCCGATCCATGGAGCGCACTTGGTCCCAAGCCCCTTCGTCCGCCGCCTCGGTCTGGGCGATAGTCAGGGACAGGATTTCGGCCAGCGCATCCGACCGCGCTTGATTCAGCATGACCCGATCACCTCGTTGGAGCCGACCAACGGGCCGCCCTGGGCGTCGGCAGGATCGGTCTGTCGCAGGGCGCGAGCGTCCGGTGGAATCTCGTCCCAGCCGGCCTTGATCTCACGCATGAGCGAGGCGACCTCGTCCATCCACTCGATCTTGCTATTGGCGTTCGCCATGAGCAGGCGGGTGCTCATGTACTCATACAGGCTCTCGAGATTCCGGCTCACCTCTCCCCCGGACTCGTGGTCCAGGCAGCTGCGAAGCAGCTCGACCAGGGAGATGGCGCGGCTGATCTGCTCACCCTTGGTCGCCACCTGCTGGTTCTCGAGCGCACCTCGCGCGCGGGCAAGGGAGTCGAGTACACCCTGCATGATCATCGAAATCAGCTTGTGGGGATCAGCATCTGTGATGCCGCTGGAGACACCCACGTTCTGATACGTCGCCATGGCGCCATTGCGGTTGTTCGAAGGCAAGCCACTTCTCCTAGGCAATAATCAAACTACGATCCGTTCAGCTGCGCAGGCGTCGCCAGCGAGGCGAGCTGCTGCTGCAGGAAGTTGCTGGTGGAACTGAGCTCCGCGACCAACAGATCCAATGCGATGAACTCGGCACGCAACTGCGCCTCCAGGGCCACAGCCCGGTCAGCCAGTTCGTCTCGCTCCTCGCCGATCTCGGCGATGCTCTCCTCGAGCCCCGCGATTCGCGTCGGTAGCGCCCCATCAGTGTCCACATAAGCGTCCACGATCGCCGCCAACTGGTTGGCGACACCGTTCTCTGAGGTAAAAAGTTCTGCCAGTCCAACTAGGTCGGCCTCAATCGCCTCGGCCACCGTGTCGATGCCATCGAAGTCACCGACCACCTGGTCGCGCTGCAAGCGGCCAGTGTTGAAGTCGAGGGTGATGCCGACGTCGGAGAGGGTGTCAAAGCTCCCCTGCAGGTCATCGGTGCGTGACCCGAGGGCGCTACGCACCTGATCCAGCAGGAGTCGAGCGGTCGAGTCACCGAGCAGCGGACCGGCGATGCCCGAATCTGCGTCGAAGGCAGTGAGCGCGTTCACCGTATCGATCAACTGGTTGTAGTTGAAGATGAAGGTGTCTATGCGGTTCTCGACCGCTGCCTCATCGATCGCCACGCTGAGCGTGGCGCTAGTCCCTACCTCTGCGGAGACCAGGTTTAAGGTGACCCCATCGATCGCAGAGGTCACCGTGTTGGAGCTGCTGGTCACGGTGATGTCGTCGATGACAACGATCGAATCGAGCGCTTGCGTCTGTTCCGTGAGGGCGCTGCCGGGCACGTCGTCCGGATCGAAGGTCAGTGCGTCGAGTCCCACGTTGCCGTCGGAGGCGGTAATCGTCAGCCGGTTCTCGAGCCCTGTATCGTCCGAGCTCAATACCAGGAAGGCGCCGTCATCACCGGTGACGATGGACGCGGTCACCCCCGGGTTGTCGCTCGCGCTGTTGATCGCATCGCGTAGATCGGCGAGGGAGTTGGCATCTTCCACAAGCGTGATGTCGAAGGCACGAGGCTCGACGGGGTTGCCCTCATCATCCAGCTCGCCATCGGCGGGAAGGTCGCCGACGCGTATCGTCAGCGTGCCCGTGCCTACCTCCGCTTCCTCATCAGCGTAGGCGGCGGACTGCAGTCGCTGGGACTGCGCCAGCTGGGTGACTTCCACCTCGTAGCTGGAAGCCACGGCCGTCTCGTTCGCCGACACGGTGAACAGGTCGTCGTTGCTGGAGTTGCTCGTGCGCGAGAGAAAAGCGTTCGCGTCCGTAAAGTCCTCGAGCACCAGCGCCAGGTTGTCTAGCGTCGCCCGCAGCGTACCCACCGCCGACAGCTCGGTCTGCAGCGCAAACTCCTGCTGATCTAGCTGGAAACTCTGCGGCGCGATCTCCGCATTGACGAGATCGTTGACGAGGCTCTCGAGATCGAGGCCGGAGCCGGTACCGAGTGATGTGATAGACATTAGGGGTTCTCCTAGGCGGCGCCATCGACCGGCAGCAGCGATAGGTCGCCCCCGGCGAGGGCGTCGATCAAGCGCTGCTGATCGTCGGGTGGGATCGTTCGGATCACTTCACCGGTCTCTGTATCGACGACATCGATGATGGCTCGACCACTGTCGGCCACCCGAAACTCAAGTTCACGATTCAGCGTCTTTGCAAGCTCACGCATTCGCTCGGCGTTGAGCTCCGCGGTGCGCCGCTGCTCCCGCGCCACTTCACCGACCGGCGCAGGTGCGGGCACCGCGGCCGGATCCACGCTGACCGCGTCGCGCTGGCGTCCGGGGGCTCCTGCGCTCGCGCTCGCCTCGCCGCTGGGCACGCGCTCGGGCGTCGTCGCTGTGCTCGGCTGCTGTTGCGGCTGGCTGGTGCTCGTTGGCTTGAGTAGATCCATCTTCATCATCTCCCCATATCGCTGGGGCGGGAGGCTCCTAGATGCCCACCCGTGGGGCATCGGCCAGAGCCTCCTCAATAAGGGCGTTAGCCCTGCAGCAGCCCCAGCACGGACTGCGGCGCAGCGTTCGCCTGCGAGGCCACGGAAATGCCGGCCTGCTGGAGAATCTGTGCGCGCGTTAGCTTGGCCGTCTCCGCCGCGAAATCCGCGTCGGTAATCCGACCTCGTGATGCCTCGAGGTTCACCACCACATTGCTCAAGTTGATGATGGTGGACTCAAGACGGTTCTGGACTGCACCGAGATCGCCTCGCGTATTGTTGATCACATCGAGGGCGGCATCGACTCGGTTCAAGGTCTCTTCGGCGTTGGTCACAGTGGTCACGTCAACATCGATCAGACTCGAGTTGTCGAGCTGAATCGTGGTGCTGCCGATACCCGTGCGGTTGTTCGCATCGACAACGGCGATCGCGCCGACTGGCGATGTCAGCTGAACCGAGCCGCGCGCCACTGCCGCTGTGCCAGCGTCGTCATCAAAGAACACGGTGGCGTTGGTGTTCGCATCAACGAGCGTAGCTTCCGTGGTGATGTTGCGGCCATCTTCAGCGGTCAGCTCGATCGTGCCAGCGTTGTTGGTGGCGGTGACGCCAGTCTCGCCGGTGACGCCGTTGATCGTCTCCACCACGTCATCTAGCGTGAGCGTGACTGCGCCGCTCTCGTTGATCACGGTGACGCCGTTGATCTCGAAGGTGTAGGTATCGGCGGGATCTACCAGCACCACACCACCGGCGTTGTCGGCGGCGACGGTGGCACTGATGGCCTGCGCGGTCACGCCAGAGACGCCGCTGGAGTTGATTGCATTCGCCTTGGCGAAGGCACTGTCGGCACTCTGGCCGGCTGAGATGCCGGCGAAATCGGTCGAGGCGGCGATCTCCACGCCGTTTACGGTGACTTCGCCCGTGGCGATGGCGTTGGCATCCACCGCGGCACCACCAGTTGCCTGCGCGATCCGCCCAAGAGAGTTGATGCGCGCGCTCGCACTAAGATCAAGGGCGATGTTGTCACCCACTTCAGGTCCGACCTGGAACGTGGCCGTGCCGAAGGTGCCGTCAAGCACGTTCAGGCCGTTGAAGGTGGTCTGCTGGGCAATGCGATCGATCTCCTGCAAGCGCTGCTGCACTTCCGAGTCAAGCGCGGCGCGGTCTTCGGCGGAGTTAGTACCATTGGCCGACTGCACCGCGAGCTCGCGGATTCGCTGGAGGTTGCTGACCACCTCGGACAGCGCCCCTTCGGTAGTTTGCGAGAGCGAGATGCCGTCGTTGGCATTGCGTACGGCTTGGTTCAGGCCACGAATCTGCGTGGTCAGACGCTCGGCAATCGCCAAGCCAGCGGCATCGTCCTTCGCGCTGTTGATGCGCAGGCCGGAGGAAAGTCGCTCGAGCGCCTGCCCCAGCAATCCCGCGGATGACTGGAGGTTGCGCTGGGCGTTCAGAGAAAGCACGTTGGTGTTGACTGTCAGCGTCATAGGTCTAGAACTCCCGATACGGTTAGAAGAAGTTCCCAGCGCACAGGGCCATCACGGCTGAACCGCGACCACGTCACGCCAAGCTTCGGCTTATGTATCGGCCCTCCCCTATGATTCTGTTCAGTGCCTAATCCAACCAGTTCTCAGTTCGACCATTACGACAACACGACTCCGCGAGATCTTCGCGAAGCCCTTGATTTTCATGAGTCGGCGGCAGCTTTGAGGCTGCCGCCGACCCGTCCTGGAGGAGCTACTGGAGCGTTTAGCCCAGCAGACCCAGGACCGACTGGGGCGCAGCGTTGGCCTGCGACACCACCGAAATGCCGGCCTGCTGCAGGATCTGCGCGCGCGTCAGCTTGGCAGTCTCAGCAGCGAAGTCAGCGTCGGTGATCCGACCACGCGAAGCTTCCAGGTTCACCTGCACGTTGGACAGGTTGGAGATCGTCGACTCGAGGCGGTTTTGCGTAGCACCAAGGTCCGAACGCACCGAGTTGATCACGGCCAGGGCCGCGTCGATTCGGGTGATCGTGGTCTCGGAGTTCGCCACCGTGGTCACGTCCACGGAGTTCAACGTGGTGCTATCCAGGTTGATGACCGTGTCGCCGAAGCCCGTACGGCTGTTGGCGTCACCCACGGTGATAGCACCGGTGGGCGAGGTCAGCTGGATGCTGCCGCGAGCGACCGCAGCGGTACCACCGTCATCGGTGAAGAACGTGGTGGAGTTGGAGTTGGCGTCGGTCACGGACGCTTCCGTCTCGATGTTGCGGCCGTCTTCCGCGGTGAGACGAATCGTGCCGCCGTTGTTCGCCGCAGTCACACCGGTTTGGCTCGACACGGCGTTGATCTGCTCAACCACCTCATCAGCCGTCAGCGTGGTGTTGGTCTCGTTGAGCACGGTCACGCCGTTGATGTCGAGCTGGAAGGTATCAGCCGCGTCCGTCAGGGTGATGCCACCGGCAACGTCACCATCGACCACAGCAGAGACCACGCTGGCCTCGACGCCCGTGATACCGCTGTTGTTGATCGCGTCAGCCTTGGCGAAGGCGCTGTCAGAGCCCTGACCGCTCTCGGAGCCAGCGAAACCAGCAGAGGCTGCGACCTCAACGCCGTTGATGGTGACGTCGCCCGCCGCGAGCGCGTTAGCGTCGACGGCGGAACCACCGGTACCCTGAGCGATGGTGCCCAGAGAGTTGGTGCGTGCGCTGGTGCCCAGATCCAGGGTGATCGTGTCGCCGACCTCGGAGCCAACCTGGAAGGTAGCGTTGCCGAAGGTGCCGTCGAGCACGGCCAGGCCGTTGAAGGTGGTCTGCGTGGCGATACGGTCGATCTCCGCCAGACGCTGCTGCACTTCTGCATCCAGTGCGCCGCGATCGTCGTTAGAGTTGGTACCGTTAGCGGACTGCACAGCCAGCTCACGAATACGCTGCAAGTTGTTGACCACCTCGCTGAGGGCACCTTCTGTCGTCTGCGACAGCGAAATACCGTCGTTGGCGTTTCGCACGGCCTGGTTCAGGCCGCGAATCTGCGTGGTCAGACGCTCGGCGATCGACAGACCAGCAGCGTCGTCTTTGGCGCTGTTGATGCGAAGGCCAGAACCGAGACGTTCCAGTGCCGAGCCCAGCAGCGACTCGGAGTTAGAGAGGTTGCGCTGGGCTGTCAGAGACAGAACGTTAGTGTTGACTGTCAAAGCCATGATTGAACTCCTGATGCGGTTGTAACGAAGCTTCTGGCTCTAGCAACGCACCACGGGTGTGTGGGCGCCATAGGCCAGCCTTCGAACCCCGTATCGGGAGCGGCCATGCAAACCTTAGGAATGCACGCTTCCCGTCATCAGGATCGAGACGTTGCGCCGATTTCCGAGCACCGACGCTAAAGTTCATAGCAATCCGGGCGGTTAGGGCGGCGATCGACCTCCCTTTTGACGTAACCTCGTCACTTTCGTCGACCAGTCGTGGCGACGCGGTGACGGGCGCAATATCCCGGCTCCTGCATCGGCCATGTGCTGCATTAGCTTAAGCACCTGCATCAGAGGAAATTGAACAGTGAGAGCCGCTGCACGGCCACGTAGGACTGTTGCGCGGCCTCGAGCGTACTGATCTGCAGTTCGAGGGAGCTGATCGTCTCGACCAAGTCCACATCCTCCACCGCCGAGCGGGATGCCTGGAGCAGGATCGCGCTTTCATCATTGAGCGCGCGCTGGCTCTCGACGGCGTTGAGGCGCGCCCCGGACCTAGCCCGTTGTACGGAGAAGTTCTCCTGCGCCTGGTCGATATTGACGAGCGCCGAGTTGAGGGCGTTGTTGAGCGCGGCGCGATCTGCCGGCGTCGGTTGCGGCGTGTTGAGCACGTCCACCAACTGATCCAGAGTTGAGAAAACATCCTGATTGCGACTCGGGCTCACCTCGAAGGAATCACCCGTCTCCGGCGCCCCACTCAGGCCCACCCGCAAACCGGCAAAGACGATATCTCCACCGGACTGCGCGTCGTAGCTGCCGCTGGCGATGACCGAGGCGCCATCGCTGACCTCGTAGTCGGTGGGCGAGGTGAATGTGATGGCGTAGGTCTGCTCCATCACGACGCTCAAATCGATCAGACTGCCGGCGTCGACGACAGCTGTCCCCGTGTTGCTATCCACCGCATCGGTGACGAAGGTGCCGTTCCCATTAGTCACCCGCATGAACACCGCGTCACCGTCAGCGCCATCGCTTACGGTACGGCCAGGGCCGATCTGCAAGCGCCGCTCAACCTGATCTCCCAGGTAGGTCACCCCGCTCGCAGAGTCTGCGAAGGGCTCAACGTTGGACCGGGTACCGGAGAATAGGAAGCGTCCCTCGCCATCGACGGCGTTGGCCAAAGCGATCACCTCCTGGCGAATCTGCTCCACCTCCGCTGCGATCGCCCGTCGATCCGGATCGGATAGGATCCCGTTGTTCGCCTGGATCGCCAGCTCGCGAACGCGTCGAAACTGATCGCCTAGATCGCCGAGTGTCACTTCCTGCAAGGTCAGGCGATCTTCCGCGCGGCCAGCGTTGATCTCGTACTGCTCGAGCTGCTCCAAGGCGCGCGTCAGCTGCAGGCTGCGGGTGGCGCCGAAGGGATCTTCGCTGGGCGCCTGAAATGCCTTGCCGGTGGCCGACTGGCTCTGCAATCGAGTCAGCTCTGCCGATGCGCGACCGATGAGGTCGATCATCAAGGTAGGGTTGGAAAGCTCCGCTACTCGCATCGTCTCACTCCGTTAGTCGAGGGTCGCCGGCATTACTGGACGATGCCGAGCAAAGTGCTGAACAACTCGTCCGCCGCGCGAATCACCTCCGCCGACGCCGAGTAGGCCTGCTGGAAGCGCAGGAGATTGGTGGCTTCCTCATCGAGGTTGACGCCAGACAGGGCCAGGCGCTCCTGCTCTGCATTGAGCAGCAACGATGATGCAGCATCGACGCTCAAGTTGATGGAGCGATTCTCAGCGGCAAGGCCAGTCACTAGGTTGTCGAAGCCGGCCTCCGCCGTGGTAGTGCCACCGTTGAGCGTGCGCAAGTTGCGCACGTCGAGCATTCTCAAACCGTTGCGGTTATCACCGATACCAGAGGCATTGCTCTCGATCGTAAAGCTATCACCGCCGACCAGATCGCCGTTGAAGGTAAACGTATAGCCATTCAAGGACACCGGTTGACCCAGGGTGTACGGGAGGGCGGGACCGCCGTTCACGCTGTAGGTGGTGTCGTCGATGATCGTGACGGTCACTGGGTCGAACAGTGCGGGGTCGTTCCGGTTCAACACACTGAGATCGCCGATCGTGCCATCGCCGATGTTATCGAGGCTTGCGCTCGCCACCAGGGGCGCCGAAATGGCGAGATCGGCAGGATCGTCAGTGAGCAGCTGCAGGCCGCTGATGACATCGGTGGTGGGTCGCACGCGGATACGATCGCCTGCGGCAGGCGTACCCGTGACCGTGATAGTCACACCGTTTACCACGAGCGGATCGCCTGACGCGCCGGTGCCGGAGAAGGGCACTTCACGCAGGGTCACCGCATCGCGTATCACCCACGCAGAGCCGTCGTAGCGTAGATCGTAGTCTTGTCCGGACAGCGCTAAAGTATCGGTCACGGTCGCGCTAGCACCGAGCCCAGGGCTAGCACCATCACGAATGAACGTCGTAGCATCGCCGAAGGCGAACAGCTCCTCACCGAGCTGCCCATCCAGGGTCAATCCGCCAAGGTTCACCTCGTTCAGTTGGTCGAACAAGGCGTAGGCGACAGCACCGAGCTCGTTGCGAGCGCCGACGAGAACATCGCGGCGGTAGTCGATCAAGCCGCCCAGCTCACCGCCGCGCAGGCGAGTGCCTATATCGATCGTGGTGGCGCCAGGTCCGTCACCCGTGCGCAGGGTTACGGTCAGCACCTGCGGGTCTGCGGGGTCGATCGCCACTGCCAAGCTGTCGGCCTCCACACCGCGGATCAAGGTCAGTCCCTCGCCGATGGTCACCGTGACCGAGCCGTCACCGTTCTCGGAGGTCTGCACGTTGGTGTAGTTGCTGAGCTCGCGCAGCAGCGCATCGCGCCTATCAAGCAAATCGTTGGGTCCACGACCTGCGCTGCCCGAGGTGCGCGAGATCTCATCGTTGAGATCTGCGATCGATTGGGCGAGAGCGTTGATGTCGGACACGGCGATACTGAGCCGTTGGTCAATCTGTGACTCCACCTCACGGAAACGCGTATCCAAGGCGCGGAATTGATCGATCATGGCGGTGGCCGCGCCCAGCGTATCCTCACGTGAGGCCAGGGAGGAGGGGTCAGTGGTGAGCGAGGAGAGCGACTCGAAGAAGCCCTGGATGCCGGCGGACACCCCGGACTCGGCATTGATCAGCACGCTGTCGACGCTCGCCCCGAGCTCGCTCATGGCGCTCAGGCGCGCCGCCGATTCAGTCGCGTTGAAAAGGGAGCGAGTCAAGAACTGATCGAAGACCCGTCGGACCCCAGCGAGCTCCACACCAGATCCGATACGAACGGCACCGCCACCCTGCCCTGGAAGCGCTTCGAACTCCGACACTTGACGGCTGTAGTTCTCGTTGCTGGCGTTGGCGATATTGTTGCTCACCGTGGCTAGCGCTGCCTGGTAGGACAGCAAGCCCGACACGCCGGTGTTGAAGATACTGCTCATGGGGTCACTCCTAGGTCATCCAGCAGCGTCGAGAGCTTGCCGCTGGCGATGGATTCGATCTTCTGTGCATAGGCCGGATCTGTGGCGTAGCCGCCGCTCTGCAGTCCCCGGGCAAAGGCGGCGACATCCTCGCCCGTACCCAAGGCCTCCGCGTATCGCGGGTTGCGTTCGAGCAGCCGCACGTAGTCATCCAGGCTCTGCATAGGCGAGTCGTACACGCGAAATTGGGCGATCGTCTTGCGCAACACGCCGTGGTCCATTTCGAGCGTCGACAAGGTGGTGCGGCCACCGGCCCAATCGGTGCCGGCCTTGATGCCGAACAGGTTGTGGCTGCTCGCGCCATCCGCCGTCGGTGGGACGTGGCGGCCCCAACCGGTCTCGAGCGCGATCTGGGACAGCAGTCCACGCACGCTGACGCCAAGCCGACGCGCCGCTTGGCGGGCGAGCGGTAGGAGCGAGCTGACGAATTCGCTTGCTGATTCGAAGACAGGTCCAGCTTCTCGAGCACTGGGCACAGCGGCCTCGCCCTGCGGAGCTTGCATCGCGCTCATCCCGCTTGGTGCACGCAGTCCAGGTCGTGGAAGCACCTGGTACTTCGGATCGATGGGTGGCGGCATGGACGCGCCGCCTAGGGCACGCGACTCGGGCAGAGGCTTCGCACTCACCGGTTCCGCGCCCCGTTCCGGCGTACCAAGTCCCAGTTGCTCACGCAACAGCTCGGCGATGCCAAGGCCGCGACCCTGCACCAGCCGCTGGGCGATCTGCCCGTCAAACATCTCAAGGTAGCTCGCGTTGGCCCCGGCACCGCCACCGAGGGCGCCACCGCCACCCAAGCCGCCATCGGCGCTCAAGGTCTGGGTTGCCGAGCGCATGCTCTTGAGCATCATGCGCACGAACATCTGCTCGAACTGCTCGATCACCGCCTGAGCCTGATCTGCATCCAATGCTCGACCGCTGTTGGCGGCCACCCGCGCACTTTGCGCTGCGGCCGAAACACCGTCTAGAACCACCGGCGTCAGGTGCTGGGCGAGGGAGTTCATCAGATCACCACCAGCTCTGCGCGCAAGGCACCGGCGTGCTTCAGAGCCTGCAGGATAGACACGAGGTCACTCGGGCCGGCGCCCACCTGATTTACCGCGGTGACGATATCGCTGAGGGTAACCCCCGGTTCGAACAGGAACATGGCGTTCTCCTGCTCGGTAATCTCCACCGCCGATTGCTCGACGACGGCGGTCGCACCACCGCCGAAGGGCGAGGGCTGGCTGACGCCCGGTTGCTCGCTGATCGTGACCGTGAGCGTGCCGTGCGTAACGGCAGCCGGGTATACCCGCACGTGGGAGCCGATCACCACCGTGCCCGTGCGTGAATTTACGATGACTCGCGCTGGCGCCTCGCCGGGCTCCACCTCTAGGTTTTCCAACTCTGCAACGAACGCCACCCGCTGAGATGCCTCTTCGGGAGCGCGCACGGCCAGGGTGCTCTGGTCCACGGCCATCGCCATCTCTGGTCCAAAGAAAGCGTTTATCGAATCGGTCACCCGACGCACGGTCGTAAAGTCGGGCGTGTGCAGGTTGAGGCGAATGCTATCCCCATTGCCGAAGGCGCTGGGTACGGTCCGCTCGATCGTGGCGCCGTTCGGGATCCGCGCCACGGTCTTCACACCCACGTTCACACTAGTCCCCGTGTTGCCCGAGGCACCGAAGCCGCTCGCGATGAGGTTGCCCTGGGCGATGGCGTACACCCCACCATCAGCCCCCTTCAGGGGTGTCATGATGAGACTGCCACCGCGAAGGCTATCGGCATTGCCCAGGGAAGAGACGGTGACATCTATCTGTTGCCCGGGCTTGCCGAAGGGCGGAAGGTCGGCGTGGACAATCACCGAGGCTACGTTGGTCAACTGCAGATTGGTGTTGGGCGGAATAGTGATTCCGAAGCCCTGCAGCATGTTGATGATGGACTGCTGGGTGAAGCGCGCCTGCACGGTCTGATCGCCCGTGCCGTCGAGGCCCACCACGAGTCCGTAGCCCACGAGCTGGTTCGTACGCACTCCTTGTATCGAGGCGATGTCCTTGATGCGCTCTGCCCGCAACTCCCCCAAGGGCGCAATTAGGCACACCAGCACTACCGTCAGCAGCAGTGCTAGGCGTCGACGCGCATGGGAGAGCAACAGTGACTCAGCATTTCGCATACTCAAGGCCTTCCTCAGTTGCATCACAGGGGGAAGATGGGCGAGTCGAACAAGCGTCCGAGCCAGCCCTGGGTGTTGGCCCGCGCGACGGCACCGCGCCCGCTATAGGTGATTCGAGCGTTGGCCACACGGAAGGAGTCGACGGAGTTGTCCGTTTGAATGTCCGCGGGGCGCACCAGTCCGCTGATTCGAAGCAGCTCGGAACCTTGGTTGATCTCAATCCACTTCTCGCCGTGCACGAGCAGATTGCCAGTCGGCGTGACGCCGACTACGGTCACCGTGATACTACCGTTCAAGCTGTTGCTCTGAGATGAATCGCCGGAGCCAGAGAACGCGCGCGAGCTATCCACGTCGTTCTGGAGCAACTGCGTGCCGTTACGAGGCACCGGTCCGCCGGCGATTGTGGGTGCGGGAATCTCAAGCTCACTCTCGCGGCTAGTGGCGGTACTCGCCGATTTCCGTGCATCGGTACGCTCCGCGAGGGTGATCGTGATCATGTCGCCGACGCGACGTGCCTTCACGTCCTCGAAAAAGCGAATGTCCTGCCCAGAGGTGTAGATGGCGCCGGACTCGGCCACCGCCGGCGCGACGATTTGCGTCGGCGGCGCCGAGGGCCAGGGCGGCATTCCGTCTGAGCTCGTACTAGCGCAACCCATCAGACCTGCCAGCGGCACGCCGAGCAGCGCTGCGCTTGTGGGGCGCCCCCATCGTTGCCACCGATCACTCATGGTCACTCCTCTTTCTATAGGCGTTGCTAGGCGATATCCCATTAGAGGTTGTTGCTCAGGAACTGAAGCATCTGATCGTTGGCAGAGATCACGCGTGAGTTGATCTCGTAGGCACGCTGGGTCTCGATCATGCTCACCAGCTCCTCGACGACGTTCACGTTCGAGCCTTCCACGGCCTGGGCTCGCAGCTGCCCAGCGCCCGCCTGCCCTGGTACGGCAGGCGTGGCAGCGCCGGACGCTGCCGATTCCACGAAGAGATTCTCTCCTCGCGGCATGAGCCCCGACGGATTGGCAAAGGTGGTGACTTGGATGTTGCCCTGGTTTACCGCTGCCGGCTGGCCTTGCAGCTGCACGGAGACCGTACCGTCGATGCCGATCGTGACGGAGACCGCGTCTTCAGGGATATTCACGGGCGGATCTAGGAGGTAGCCACTAGAGGTCACCATGTCGCCGTTGGCGTTTCGCTGAAAGGCGCCGTCTCGGGTGAAGGCCTGGGTGCCGTCGGGCAGCTGTACGGAGAAGAACCCCTGCCCTTCGATCGCCACGTCGAGAGGGTTACCGGTGGGCTGTATGGGACCCTGCAAGAACATCTTTTGGGTGGCCACAACCCGCACGCCGCTGCCCAGCATGAGACCTGAGGGCAGCTCGGTTTGCTGCGACGACAAGCCGCCCACCTGTTTGATGTTCTGGTAGAGCAGGTCTTCAAAGGCGACCCGACCGGTCTTGAAGCCAGTGGTGGAGGAGTTTGATAGGTTGTTGGCGATGTTGCTCATGCGCGTTTGCTGCGCATCGAGCCCCGTTTGCGCGGCCCATAGTGCTGGCGTCATGCTAGTCGTCTCCCGAGATCATCGTACGAAGGCGGCGACGGAGGCAGCGGCACGCGCGTTGTCCTCCGCTGCGGTCATGGTCTTGACATTCATCTCCCACAGACGCGAGAGCTCGATCATGCGCACCATCTCGTGCACCGGGTTGACGTTGCTCTGCTCGAGGGCGCCGGAACGCACACGCACCTCGGGGTCGTTCTCAAAGGCCTCGGAGGAGTTCAGCAATCCGTCCTCGCGACGGTAGAGCGACGCGGCAGGTGGATTGACCAGGCGCAGGCGTCCGACCGCGGCACCAGCGCCTCCATCCTGACTGACGAGCACGGAGCCGTCGGGTTCGATAAAGGGTTGCCCGCCAGGGGGGATGGAAATCGGTCCACCTTCGCCCAGGACGAGACCACCGTTGCTAGTGGAGAGCAGGCCGCCAGGTCCGATGCTGAACTGGCCGTTGCGCGTGAGGCCCTCCGCCCCACTCGGGTCTTGCATCACGAAAAACCCATCCCCGGCCAGGGCCACGTCGAGGCGACGACCGGTCTCTCGCAGGGAACCGTAAGAGAGATCGATGCTCTGGGAGGTCGCCGAGGGGTTGATGCGACTATGGAAGCCGAAGCCCTGATTCTCCTGCGCCTGGAAGCCGTGGAGATCTGCGCGAAAGCCTGTAGTGGAGGCATTAGCGAGATTGTTCGCATTGACGGCCTGCGCCATCATCAGCTGGCGGGCGCCGTTCATGCCGACGTAGAGGAAACGATCCATCGGTCAGGCCCCTTAGAGGTTGATAATGGTCTGCTGGATCTCGTCCTGGGTCGAGATCATCTGGGCGTTCGCCTGAAAGAACTGCTGGGAGATGATCATGTCCACCAGCTGCGTGGTTAGATCCACATTGGATTGCTCCAAAGCCCCGGACTGAACCAGACCAAAGCGACTCGATCCGGCCACTCCGCGCACCGCTTCGCCAGAGGCTGTGGTGTCGACCCAGGTGTTGTCGCCATCCACCCGCAAGCCCTGAGGATTGGTAAAGGAGCTCAGGGCGATCTGTCCAAGCGCCTGGGTGGTGCCGTTGCTAAAGCGAGCAGACACGACGCCGCTGGTATCGGTGTCGATACCGGTGAGCAAACCCACGCCAAAGCCATCCTGGAACACCTGCGTGATGGTGAAAGCATCACCAAACTGGGTGCTGGCGTCGAAATCGAAGCTCAGATCGAGATCGTTCGCACCGCTCGCGATTGCATACGGGGGAAAATCAAGGACTCCGTTAGCTGGTGCTTGAAGCTGACCTTCACTATCAAATTGCAGGGACTGGGGGCCGCCAACGACGTCCCCGTCGATCGTGAGGTGGGTCGCCCATTCTCCGCTGCTGGCGCCCTTCACGAAGTAGAAGGTGGCAACATGAGGCGCACCCAGGGAGTCGAACACGGTGGTGGATGCGGAGTTGTTGAAGCTGTCTACATCGAGGGGATCGAAGACGGGGGACACCGGCACTCCTGCCGAGGCGGGCAGATTCAAACCGATATCCCCGCCGGTCGTAGCGCGCGGGGGTGCTTCGCCCACAGCCAAACGCAGGTCGACGAGGTTGCCGATGTCGAACACGCCACGTCCCGCTTCGGGAAACACCTGCAGCCGTTGGCCGAAGCTGTTGACGACGAACCCTTCGTTGTCTACCCCGAAGGCACCGGACCGCGAGTACACGAGAGAGCCCTCGTCCTCGAGGGTGAAAAAGCCCTCTCCGGAGATCGCCATATCGAAGTTGTTGCCGGTGAACTCGATCGTGCCGGAGCCGAACTGCTGCGTCTCCGCGGCCTGCTGTACGCCCTTTGTGACCAGCTCGGAGAACTCTAGGCGCGACTCCTTGAAGCCGAGAGTGGCGGAGTTGGCGATGTTATTAGCAATGACGCTGAGGTCGGATGAGGCAGCGTTGATACCACTGAGTGCAATCTGAAATGACATGGAAGTTTCCTCTTCTTGACTAGATGGTTCGCGGGTCGGGTCGCTGCGCTAGCGCCGCCGGGTTGCCCGCGAACCCAATTCAGCTGATTTCCTTCACCTGGGAGACGGCCACCTTGTCGCCGTTGGCAAGGGCGAGTTCCACCTCACCGCCCAAACCACCGAGCAACACGCTGTCGACCCGAGTCGCTATCTCGAGCGGTGCGCTGAAGGTCTCCTCATCCGCAGTGCCGATGGCGTTCACCCGATAGGTGCCCGCGGGCATGGGTGCGCCGGCCTCATCGCGCCCGTCCCAGGTGAAGTCAGTCAAGCCCGCTTGGGCGCCAAGGGACAGACGGCGAATCACCGCGCCTCCCGGGTCAGTGATCTCGACCGTCAGGTCATCCACGGAGCCCTCGAGGGGTACCCGGCCGGAGACTGTGCCGCCCTCCTCTAGTACGACGGCGTCCGTCTCAGCGATCACATCGCGTCCAACCAGCGAGGCGCTCTGCAGGGTCTGATTCGCGGCGAGCGCGTCGGCAAGCTCCGCGAAGGAGTCCTCTAGGTCGCGGATGCCCGAGGCGGTCTCGAAGGATGCAAGCTGACTTAGGAACTCACCGTTGTCCATCGGCTCCACGGGGTTCTGATTCTGCAGCTGCGTGAGCATTAGGGTCAGGAAGCTGTCTTCCGCATCGTCGATACCCGAGGGGTTCTGTGTCGACGGTGGTACATCGAAGGACGGGGCTAGGGGATCTGAGATGATCATGATTCGAATAAGGCTCCTATGGGATCGCGCTTACTGGCCGATGGTCAGGGTGCGGGACATCATCTCTTTCGAGGTATTCAGCACCTCGATGCTGTTCTGGTAGGTGCGAGAGGCGGACATCATGTTGACCATCTCTGCGATCACGTCCACGTTACTGAGGTAGACGTAGCCCTCCTCGTCCGCCATCGGATTGGTAGGCTCAAAGCGCCGCGGCCCGGGCGATAAGTCCTCCACCACGCCGCGCACCTGAACACCGCCTCGAGCCCGCGAATTCTGGTCAAGAATGGTGGCGAAGACCGGTGATCTGGCGTGGTAGGTAGCATTGGGCGAATTGCCCGCGGATTCCGCGTTCGCGATGTTGCTCGCGGTCACGTTCATGCGCACGGACTGGGCAGCCATCGCGCTGCCGGTCACATCAAAGATGTTGAACATGCTCAGCGACCTCCGGTAATCGCATCGCGCAGACCGGTGATACGCCCGCTAAGGAAGCGCAGGGTGGCCTGGTAGCGCAGGGAGTTCTCGGCGAAGGCCGCGATCTCGATATCTGGTTCCACCGTGTTACCGTCAAGGCTTGGCTGCATGGGCACTCGGTAGGACACCTCGCCACCGCTGCGAGTCACTGTCGGCTCGCTGAAGTGGCCGGCCCGCGTTCGGTTCAGGCGCGTACCCTGCTGGTTGCCGTCCAAGTAGCTGCGCATCACTTCCCGGAAATCCACGTCGCGCGCCTGGAAGTTTGGCGTATCTGCGTTTGCGATATTGGCAGCTAGCAGCTTTGATCGGTCGGTGCGAACCTTCATGGCTTGAGCGTGGAGCCCCAGGTAGTTGTCCAAATCAAATATCACGTGTGCCTCCGGGCAAGTGCTGAATGAGCGACTCACGGCTTCGCTCCCATGGGATAGGAGCAACTTGCGTGCCAGTCCTGGAGTTCACCGCTGAGCGGGCGGCCTGTGAACCAGCGCTCACGGGCGATGTGAACCAGCCCGCAGGGAGCACGGCAACGGGTGCCTAGCAAGCACACGAGACTTGCCGTCGGGCGGCAACGGGCGGCAAGGGTTTGCCCACGAGCGGCGCTGGGGTACGCCTGCGATCGCCCTGCCTGTGGGCTGAAAGCGCAGAGATTTGATAGGCACGCGCTTTGCATCTACCTGGTAGACCGGACGTGACCTCAGGCATGTCCAGTGTAACGATAGACCATTACCTTAGCCCTTTTAAGAATCAGGGCTTACGCGCGGAGAAGGACCATGGGGATAGCAATTCGGCTCTGGGCACTGATCGGCGTCGGCGCCATGCTGCTGACACCCGCCGCCGGAGCCACGACGCCGCCGACCCACTGGCAACCCTTAGAGGCACTCAGCGCGATAGCTGAGCGAACAGTGAGGGCCGCCCAACCGAGCGATGGGTACCGTCGTGTGGTGAGGGCACAGCGACTCGATCCACGCCTGAAGCTGCAGGCTTGCGCTGAGACACCCACCGCAGCCATACGCGACCCTGGCCGACGTCCCGGCGCCTACCGAACGGTCTCTCTCCAGTGCGAGGCACCGGTCGTGTGGACCGCGTATATAAGAGTGGCTTTGGAAACCTACGCGGAGGTCATCATCGCCAGACGTCCCCTGGCCCGTGGGCAGCGGCTGTTGGGCGAGGATCTCTACCTCGAGGAGCGGCGCATCGATCAGCTTCCCTACGGCTGGTTCCATCGCCACGAGGAGCTTGTCGGCCGACCCACCTTGCGTCCGGTTGCCGCCGGCGCGGTGGTCACCCCTAGCAACGTCGGGCACAGCCACGACATCGTGGCGGGGCAAGAGGTTCTCTTGAAGGCGAGTTCGAGCGGTGTCGCCGTGGGCATGCCCGGTGAGGCGCTAGAGGATGGCAGCCGAGGGGAGCTCATCAGGGTGCGTAACTTGCGATCCCAGGTCGTCGTCGAGGGGGTGATTCGCAGCGCCAAGGTGGTGGAGGTGCTGCTGGAATGACAACGGGCGCCGCCTACAGTGCCGTTTTTGTCGAATTTGCGACCTTTGCACGGACGCGCTTCACAGAATCCCTAAAGTCGGCGCGACCCCTGCCGATAACCAGGTCACAGGACGGGGGATCGCCGCCAGTGTGGCGCTCCTCGGTCGGATGATGCCCTTACCCACCACAAGCTATTGGAGACTGAGGTGACGGACAAGATCACGGGCCCCAGCAGCAGCGGCGCCAGCGGCAGCTACCCGGGGATCATCGGTCCCGACCGTAGCGCCCGATCCACTAACACCGGCACCGGTGCGACATCACGGTCCACGCTAGCGACCACCGAGACCGTGTCCCTTACCGAGGACGCCGCCCTGTTGCAGGCGCTGGACGAGCAGATCGCTGCATCGCCGGCGGTCAATGCGGCGCGCGTCGAGCAAGTGCGTACGGCCCTGGCTAACGGGGAGTACCGCATCGATGCCGAACGCGTCGCCGAGAAGCTGCTCGCCGCCGAAGGTGGCATCGCCTCGCTGCTGTACCGGAACTAGTCGACGGCATGGCAATGCCCGAAACACCCAACCCCGACAGCCCGCGGTCCTTCGCTGGCCGCTGTCTGCGCGAGTGCGCTGCCCTGACCGATGCACTGAAGGCTACGCTGCGCACCGAACGCAGAGCCCTCGAGCAGCGCGATCAAAACGCCTTAGACAGCGCGCTGGAAAGCAAGCGTGACTGCATTGCTCGCCTCCACGAGGCGGATCCCCGCAAACGCCTAGCCGACCAAGCGGGCGAAGGTTTGCCGACCCCCGAGGGGCTGGAGGCTCATCTTCGCACCTTAGACCAAGACGGCACCCTCGCCGGGAGTTGGCGGGCCTTGCAAGCGCTCACATTAGAGTGCAAGGAACTGAACGAGCGCAACGGGCTGCTGAGCACTCGCCTGCGCAATCGCGCCGAGCAGACGCTCCTCTTACTCCACGCCGCTGCCGGCGAGGAGACACCCACTCCGGTCTACGGCCCGGACGGAGCCCTCTCCAGCACGATCGGGCAACTCCCCCGCCGCTAACCACCTTCGAACGGGAACAGGCTCGCAAAGCTGCCATCACCTGACAGCGCGCCGTCTCACTTCTGCGAGCCGTCCGTCAAGTCCGTGTCCCCCCCGCCGACTAAGCTAGCAGTCGTTCTCACTCGAATTTTTGGGGGACTGGGTTGGATCTCGCCACCATAGTAGGCTTCGTCGGGGCTTTTGCAGTCATGGCACTCGCCGTCATGCTGGGCGGCTCCGCACTCGTCTTTATTAACCCACCTTCCATCCTGGTCGTATTCGGCGGCACGTTGATGGTGGCGCTGTCGAAGTTCACCATCGGCCAATTCCTCGCCGCCGCTGGCGTGGCGATGAAGGCGATCATGGTGAAGGTCAGCGAGCCCAGAGCACTCGTCGACAAGGCCGTGGAGCTGGCCCAGATGTCGCGTCAGGGTGGTCTGCTGGCACTGGAGAGCGCTGAGATTCCCGACGACTTCATGAAGAAGGGAATCGGCTACCTGGTCGACGGCCACGACGCTGCGACGGTGAAGACGCTCCTCAATAAGGACCTTGCCCTCACGGTGGATCGCCACTCCCAAGGGCAAGCCGTGTTCAAGGCCATCGGCGACGTCGCCCCCGCCATGGGCATGATCGGCACCCTAATCGGCCTGGTGCAGATGCTCTCCAACATGGACGACCCGAAGCAAATCGGTCCCGCCATGGCCGTCGCCCTGCTCACCACCCTGTACGGGGCCGTGCTCGCCAACGTGGTGGCCTTCCCCATCGCCGACAAGCTCATCCTGCGCTCGAAGGAAGAGAAGCACTCGAAGTCCCTCATCATCGACGCGCTAATCGCCATTCAGGATGGCCAAAACCCGCGCGTCATCGAGGGCATGCTCGAGAACTACCTGCCCGTAAAGCAGCGCGGCAGCAAGGACTAGGGCGAGGAAGAACCGATGGATGGGGATGAGGACACCGGCGAAGAGTGCGAATGCGAACCGGGCGCACCGCTGTGGATGTCCACCTTTGCCGATCTCAGTACACTGCTGATGAGCTTCTTCGTGCTCCTACTGGCGTTCTCGGAGATGGACATCAACAAATTCAAGGAGCTCGCCGGCGAGATCAAGAACGCCTTCGGCGTCCAGGCCGATGTGGAGACCCGCGTCATGCCTCGCGGCACCAGCATCATCGCGCGAGAGTTCCGTCCAGGTAAGCCCGAACCGACGCCGATCAAATCCGTTCGCCAGTTCACCATCCAAACCAACAAGAATTCCCTGAAGTGGCTCGAGAAGCAGGGAGCGGACTTCGAGGATGTGGCGAAGGTGGTCGAGGCTCTGGAACAGCAGCTCAAGGACGGCGAACTGGAGCTCGAATGGGATAAGGACACGATCACCATCCACATCCAGGAGAAGGCTTCCTTCGATAGTGGCTCGGCGGATCTCAAGCAGGACTTCGTCCCTGTCATTCATCGTATCCGCGATCTGCTCGCCGAGCTGTCGGGACAGGTCAGCGTCGAAGGTCATACGGACAACGTGCCGATCGCCACTGCCCGCTTCCGCTCCAACTGGGAGCTGTCGGCGTCCAGGGCCGTCTCGGTCACCCAGGAGATGCTGGGCAACAGTGTGCTCGAGCCGGCGCGATTGCTCGTGGTCGGCCACGCCGATACGGAACCAGTAGAGACCAACGACACGCGCGACGGCCGGGCCGCCAACCGGCGCGTGGACGTGCTCATCGATCGCAACAAGGACGCGGAAGACGACATGTCAGAGGTGGTCGAGCGGCTCGGCAGCGTGGTAGGCAAGGTGGAGGGCGGCCTGATGACCCTGACGCTGCCGACGGACGAGCCGCCGCCGGAGGGTGGAGCTGCCGAGCCCGTGCTCATCAACGATGTGCGCGAGTTGGCACCCTTCCTACAGCGCCGAGCGGCCCCCAATCGGGTGAACGTGCCCCAGGCGCCTGCGGGTCCTGCCCCGACCGCCGTCTACGACGAGGACATCTAGCGTTAGTGCGTGCGCACTTCCACGCGCACGCGCACCTCGTCGCCCGGGTCGCGCGTCATCACCCGGCGGTACTGCTCGCCCCGATAGCGGTACGTCACCTCGTAGGCGGTGATCCGCGGCTCCACACGCTCGCGCTCACATCTGTGACGGCGCTCACGCGCCTGCTCGCGCGCGTCTGCCTGAGCCTCTGCTTCCTGCACGATGGCGCTCGCAATCGACGCCGCGAACTCTCGCACGACCCCTAGGTTCGGTAAGGTCGCCTCATCGGCTTGCGTCGAAGGCAAGCAAGCGGCGGGCACCGGCACTTGCTCGCGCAGCGCCCTGACGTCGACTACGGGAGCGTAGTCGTAGTACACGCGCGGCGGGGGATCGTAGCGTTCACCCACGCGGTACCGATTGTCCGCGCTCGCGGGTGCCCCCAGCAGCACCGCGAACACCATCGTCAACGCTAGGGGGAGAGAGTGGCGGTGGCTAAGCGCAAGCATGGACGTGGTCCTCCGTAGATCGATCTGCTCAAGGCAACTCGAAGCCCGCACGGCGCAGGGCCTCGCGGCTAGCGCGCGAGGTCGCCTCACTCGCCAACACCACCGTGACGGCGAAGTTACGAGCATCGAGACGTTGCGCGGAAACATCCAGCTGTGGATAGCGTCGCGACAGGGCATGGGCGAGTGAATGCGCACGGACAGGACTATCGAACACAACCAGATGGTGGGTTTGCGGATAGGCCCGCGCCGTAGGCGCGGTTGGCGATGCCGGCGCCTTCCCGGCCTTCAACGGCGGCGGCGAAGCGCGGTCTCCACCCTTTGCCAGCTGCCGGTAGATGTACTGGCTGTAGCGATGACCGGCACCAGGAAGGGGCACGTCAGCTCGCTCAGACACTCGACCTGGACCCACGTTGTAGGCGGCCAGTGCCCGCTCCAAGCTTCCGTAGCGGCCTAGAAGTTCCCTTAAGTAACGCGCCCCCGCATCCACGTTGCGGCATGGGTTGAGCAGCGTGCGTACGCTGTGGATCCCAAGGTGCTTGGCTGTCCCCGGCCACTGAATCTGCATCAGCCCATAGGCGTTGGCATGGGATCTTGCGAGAGGATCCAGGGCGCTCTCACCGCGACCTACAGCCAGCAGCAGAGCCTCGGGTAAGTCGTAGCGTCGGGCCGACTCGGCGAAGCAATGCTGGTAAGGGTAACCAGAGGCGGGCAGATGTCGCGTCTCGTCTGCCAAAAACTGCTGCCAGGCCTGATCCGAGGTAAGCGCGTGAGCCGATGCCATCAGCAACATCCCGGCTAGGGACGTAAACGCGCCAAGGGCACGTGCGAGCGCGGTCGGTGGATGCATCACGGCGACGCCATCGCCAGGCCGCTGCGATCGGCGATTTGCCGCAACATCTGTTCGGGCGCATAGCCAGGCACCGGCAGCACCGCTACCTGATGCAACCCATCGCCAGGGCGACGCTGCACACGATAGGTAAAACCCGTCAACAACTCTAAACGATCGGCGAAACCTCGCGCTGAGACCGGACTGGTGAAGGGCTGCCAGACATCGATCCACTGCCCTGAGGAAGGCGGCGGGTCGCTCAATGCCTCCGCGCTCGCGAGAAGATCGCCACCTATCGGATCAATCAATATTGCTGTCACTTGCGATTGCTCCTCCGTAAGCAGCGCGTCACTCAAGGAGTCGAACCGATCACGAAGACGTAGGGCATCCCGCTCGATGGGTTCCTCAGCCACTTCGAGCGCTCGCCTATCTGCGGCGTCGACGACCGATGGCGTCTCTCTCGCCACCGCCTCTTCAGAGAGCTCTTGCGCTTCGACGACATCGCTTCGGCTCATCGCCGCCGCGCTGGCCGCCATCTGTTCGATCGCGACCGCCTCTTGCGACGCTGCTGGTGGCTGCGCGTCCTGGTCGGCCAGCCGTTCGACCGGCGGAGCGAAGCTTGGCATCGGCGTCGGCGAGGCGGGGGGCGATGGCGCCAAGGGGGTGACCGCGGGTGGCGGCCCACCGGTCTGCGGTTCGCTAGCAAGCCACCAGCCAAGACCGACGACGGCCGTCAGACCCAAGACTACGCCGACGCCTGCGCCACGCCAGAAGCGGCCCGTATGGCTTGGAACTGTCATCTCTGCGCCTCCGAACTTACCATCCGCGTAGGCAGGCGCGGCGCGCGCACCGCCTGCCAGTCCGCTCCATCACCAAGGCGCAGCAGGGTGGATTCCAGGGCCAAGGCCCAGCGCCGTAAGTCGCGTTCCCATTGCGGCGCATCGCAGCCACTCCCTCCCGGATGGCGCTCGAGAACCTCCCGCACTCGCTCGGCATCCGTGCGCGCGTCAACCGCGATGACGTAGACGCTGTCGTAGGCAGTGCCATCCGTCGACTGCAACCGCGCAGTCAGGGTATCCGCACCATTCGCTCGACGACTGACCACCCGCGGCAGGACACCCCCTGGACTTGGTTGCAGTCGGCAACTCGCCGGTTGCCACAGCCAGAAGACGGTGGCGGGTCGCGTCACCGCCACCTCCACGACCGCACACGTTTCCTTGAGCTCACGCCCCGCCCTAGCGCCAGCGGCCTGGGCGCAAGCCCGCGGGGAGCGTCGCATCACCATGCGAGGGCGCGACAACAAGGTCGTCGCCGTGGGCGCGCTGACCACTGCAGGCGGTGCTGCTTGCGCAGGCGTCGCAACCGGCTCTGGCCTCGGCAACCGAACGGTGCGCCCGGCGACACGGGTTTGCCTGTCCTCACCGTTCACATAGGTGCTAGCACTCGCCACGAGACCCTCACGGCGCTCGCGCGCCGCTTGCGCGGACGCCCGACTCAAGGTCACCCAAAACACGCTCAGATCCTGGTCGAGCCCCTGCGTGTGCAACTCCAGAAGAAGATCGGCCTCATCGATCGTGGTGACCTGATGCCAGCCGTGGTTTGCACGCAGCGCGTGCATCAGGAGCAGGCCCGCCTTCTGCAGATGGGGATCGAGCTGCGCGGCCGGTGCCAAGTAAAGGGCTGCCCCTCGAGGTTCACGCTGGCGGGCGCCAGCCATGATGCAGTCGATCTGTGCGGCGAGATCCTTGGCGACCAGATCTGCCTGACCGACCTGAAAGGGTAACTCGCGCGCGCCGCGGGCGGACTCGGCCACCATCTCGCGCTCCTGAGCGTTGCGCTCTCGCGCGGTGAGCGCACCGCTCCAGCTGCCACCGAAGCCCCCCACCCAGGTGCCCTCGGTCACATCGAACACACGCACATCCACCTGTACTTCGCCACCAAGTGCACGCACGTCAACGCCGATCCGATACTCGACCGCCGCCTGCGCCATACACGCCTGCGCCGAGGGCGCTGCTCCCACTGGCACGACTCGCGTACCCGCCTGATCGGCGAGGGCCTTGCCCAGGTGCCGGACGATGGATTCGGTGAGCGCATCGCTGCGAACGCGGGCTTGCGTTCCCCGCATGGCCAGCACCTGCACGGCCTGCCCGCGCAAACGTGGATGCTCCGTGAACCGCTGACTTAGCGTTGGCTCAAGATCCTGGGTCAACCAGGTCATGAGCGCAGTGCGCGGCTCTTGAGCAAGTACCGACGATGCCGCCCCTAGCAACAGAAGGAGCCCTAGTGCCAGCGCCACGGCCAGGGGCAGGCGATTGCCCTTGGGTGCGACCCGAACTGCGGATCGTGAGGGTCGTTTGTGTCGATGACTGAACCGGACCATCAGGAAGCTCCTCTTACTAATGGAATAGATGGGTAGGCGGGCACAGGCCGGACAGATCGATCGGGTACCAAGCGCACCTGACCGTCCGCCGAGATCTGCAGCTCTCCACCGCGCGGGTCTCGCAGCAGTTCGTCGATCGCACGGCGCGTGCTCGTCGGCAGCACGACCCCCCACCGGCGCACGGCGTCGGCACTTTGCCCGCGGGTGCGGGCATACGCTGAGCGCACCTGGGCCGGCACGCTGGCCGGGTCCATCTCGTGCATCTGCGAAGGGGCAGGGGTGATTTCGAAGGCGTAGCGTCCCCGTGCAGCAGAGAGCCTGCTGGTGCCTCGCCCGTCCACGGCGAACAGGCTCACGGCCTCGCGCTGGACCAGAGCGAGCAGCGCCGAGGCGTCGACAAAGCGCAAGGTGAACGCCGGCGTACTGGGCGGCGGCGACGGCGCGGTCGGCATAGGCGCAGGCGCCGACGGCGCAACACTCGGCGGTGGCGTGAGCTCCTCTGTGATCGGTGACTGCGCGGGAGATGGTTGCGCCAGACGGGCGGGTGGCGCCGGGGAGTGCGCCGGCACGAGCGGAGCCTTGAGGGGAGGCGGCGTCGCGGTCAGCACATCAGCCGGGGCAAGGGGTGGGGCGGAGGGCGGTGCCATCGGCCCATTCGCCGCGAGCTTCGCGACAGGTGGCGAGATCGCGGCCGCATCGGGCGTAGGCGGCGGCTCGGGAGTCGACACCTGCGAGGGACGCTCCACTTCGCGCTTAGGTCGCGTCACCGGCAGCGGCGCAGGCCTCGCCACCTGAGCGCTCCCTACGGCAGGCGACCCTGCCTCCGGCAGCGTTTCGCTGGCCACCGGCGTCGCCGGCAAGGACTGCACCAGAGCGAAGATCGCCACTAGGCAAAGCCCTAACATCGCCATGAACCGCATGACATCTGTCTGCAGGTCCTCGGCCCCGCCACCACCTTCGGTGCCTGAAGTCGGGTAAGGGTAGGAATGCCAGGGTAGCATCGTCGCCTACTCCCCTTGCGTCGCAGCCAGAGCTTGGCGAGCGGGCGCGGATGCAGGCGAAGGATCCCTCGAAGCCCTACCCTCTCGCAGCTTGCGCTCGATGTTGCCGAGGGTCGTTTGCACGTGTTCCGCAGAGCGCCGCGCCTGGCCCGCGTAGGCCTGCTTCAAGGCATGCCCGAACAGCAGCGTCTTCGCCGTGCGCAACAGGTAACCGCCGACGCCGCCGACGATCGTGCTGGAGAGGGCCAAGAGAATCCCCCCATCGACCATTCGTTGCAGCACCGCGAAGGCGCCGGCGCTGGTGATCTCGTCCGGGTCTCCGAGGGCGAACAGGAGCGCCCCGCGCATACCGATGGCGGTCCAGATCACACCGGTGCCGAAGAACAAGCTAGTCCACAGATCGCTCAGATGGTCCGCCTGGGCAATTGCATCCACATCTTGCGGCTGGTCCGCGAGCACGCGCCGAAGGCGCACGAGAGTGGCGGCGAACAGGAGCGACAGCGCGGCGAAGACCGGCACCGAGCTGCCGAGGTTACGCTCCAACCACCCCAGCACCGCAGACGCGGGCTCGCGGGTCAGGGTCAGCCACGCGGTGCCGTGCAGCAGGTAGGCGGTGGTCACCGCGCTCACCAGCGCCACGAACACGCCGAAGAGCAGGCCGTCGCGAAACGCCGCGCCTTCCGCTCCTGAGGGGGTGCCGTGCGCGGCGCTGGGGCCGACGTCGTTCACGGTGCGCCGCCCTCGCAGGCCTCACAGGTGGCCGCAATGACCAGCTCCGCCTGCTGCGCCAGGCGATCTGCACGGTAGTACGAGTCCCGGTCAGCACTAACCTTGAGCAGGCCGCGCTCCTTGTCGGTCAGCTCATCCTGCAGGGCGTCCATGAACACGTCCTGGCGCGGGCAGGTATAAGCGCAGTTGTTGTAGTCGCCTAAGAGCGATACAAACTTGATGTTGAAGTAGCGGTTGTACAGCTGCTCGGCCTGGCGCCGACTGAGCACGCCGTTGTCTGCTGACCACATCAGGAAGCTGCTGAACTGACGCTTGTTGTCGGCGCCTGGATCACCCTCAGCGATGGCGAGCAGGTGGTCGAGATAGGCGTCGAAGCTCGCCTCACAGCCGGCATCCAGTTGATCCTTCGTAAAGGCGATTGCTGCGTCCAAATCGCGGGTACCAGGCATGCTGCAGACCTGGGGCTCGGGGGTTGTCATGCAGCCGCCAAGAGCGGCCAGGGCACCGAGTAGCACGGCGGCGCGGCCGAGAGAAGATAGGTTATTGAATTTCATCGGTTTGATCTCCTGGAGACTACATTTCGAGGGGACTGCGCCAAGGGGCGTCATCGCCGCTCGGGCGCGGTCCGGGGATGGGCTCGGCGTCCTGTTCGCCAAACAGGATGGCCTTGACGCCGCCGACCACCTGCTGCATCTCGGGAGTGATCTGGCCGAAGGACTGATTTAGCTGCTCCAGCAAGGTCGCGCGCGCGATTTCCTGGCGGGTCTGGGCGATCAGCACGCTGGCCTCCTGCATGTCCAGGTAGATGTCAGCAGCAACCACCGCGAGGGAGTCGTCGGCGCCACCCGTGCTGGTCGCAACGAGTTGATGGTATTGGCGGAACCGCTGGGAGAGGCGCAGGCCGGACTTGCCGCGCATGGCAGGACGCTCACGCGTATTGGCCTTTCCGCTTCCGTCACCACCGAGCAGCGTGTCCTGCAAGGCCCAGGGTGATAGCTTGTGCCCCAGCTCGTTGCGCAGCCGCTTCTCCAGACCCACGCGCGTCGCATTCACCGCTCGCTCCATCTCGGGCAGCTGGGTCTCCATGACGTTCAGCATCTCTAGGTATGTAGCACCGAGATTGCGGGCAATGCTGCTGCAACCGGGATCTCCCTCAGCACCTTCGCAGCGCGCCTCGCGGTAGAGCGCCTCCTGCTCTTCAAGGCGAGCGATCACCCCCTGCAGACCGGACTCCATTTGCTCGGCCACCTGCCCGGTCAGGCGAATCTCCTCGATCACAGTGGTGGGGAACAGACGGATGGTGGGCGCGGTCCCATCGGCAGATCGGGCAACGCCACCGAGCAGTACGCAGGCGGTCAGGGACACGACCGACAGGACGGTTCCCTTGCGAAGTGGTCGCCCGGGCGGGGTATCCGGGGTGTGCGGTGAGGATGGTTGGGGCATGGTCTTGGCTCCGTCGCTCGGCAGTGGGTGACTGGAGAAAAGACGCTACCGCTGGCACGCTGAACGCTGCCTGAACCCATCTGAATGGGTTCTTAACGGACCCGAGGGCCGGCTGTCGCAGAACGTCTACGCTGCGCTGCCGCGAGCTTGCGAGAGTTTGGGAGGACGCATGCTGAACTGGACCGTTCGCATCACCACGTTGGTGATGTTGCTTGCCGTTGGTATTTACGCCGTTGGTGCGTTGGTGCTGCCGGATGACAAACGAGTGACCCGCAGTATCGACGTCGCGGCCAGCGAAGCCGCCGTCTTCAACGTGGTGAACGACATGCGCGCCTTCAACCGCTGGTCGCCCTGGGCCGAGCTCGATCCGAACACGCGCTACGAGTACCAAGGCCCACGCCAGGGCGTGGGCGCCGCCATGAGTTGGGCCAGCCAAAGCCCCCAGGTGGGGTCCGGCTCGCAGGTGATCGTGGCTAGTGAGCCGAACGACCGCGTGCGCCTGCGCCTACAGTTCGGCTACAACCAAACGGCCATGGCCGAGCTGGAACTGGCCCCGAGTCCGAGCGGCGGCACGCGGGTGATCTGGCACCTCGACATGGACTTCGACGGTGACATCTTGCAGCGCTACATGGGCGCATTCGTCTTGGAAGGGGCGATCGGGCGAGACTACGAGCGCGGCCTCACCAATCTTAAGAACCTGCTCGAGCGAGGCTCCTAAGCCGGCGAGCACGCCGCGCGGGCGCTCTCTACTCGCTAGAGGCCCGTTTCGGGCGCGTGTCGTTCGAGGCGCCGTCTGAGGCCGCGCGTGGGTCGGCTCGCCGCGAGTCGTAGGTTTCTTCGACAACACCGCGAGCGAGCCTGTCCATGGTGATGCGCAGGGTCGTCGCGTCCGTCGACGCGGCACGCTCGACGCGCACGGTTTCCTCATCGGCGGTCGCACCGAAGGCCTGTTCGGCGGGAATTCCCCGCAACGGATCATCTACACCGTGCAGGATGTCCGTTGAGGAAATGGACGTGTCGGTGCTGTCGCTGGCCTGTTGTGCGGCGGCCACCTCGGCCGCCAGGGTAACGGTGTCCACCGCCAAGGTGCGCGAACGGATCGTCGGGTCGGCGATCTGCTCCTCGGGCAAGGTATCGAGCCCGTCAATCGCAAATTCCGGCCCTTCCACCCGAGCGGTCGCTTCTTCGTCTTCGCTGGCCTGGCTCGCCGCAGCCAGCTGGGCCGCAGCGACTTCTTCGTCACTTACGATCTTCGCCCGCACCGTGGGGAAGTCGTCGCTGAGAGGCAATTCGTCCGGCTCGCCAAGGTCGAAGTCCACAAAGGGATCCGCCGTCGGCGCCTCGACGGACGCGCGCCCTGTCGTGGAGCCGGTGGCGAACAGGGCCTCCCGCGGACACAGCTGCCGCCCCATCGCCAGTGCGCCGCGCCAGAAGGTTGCGTGCTCGCGAAGGGACGCTTGGTACGCCCGCGCTGCCTGGGCAAAGTCGTTGGGCTTGTTCGCCGCAAAGTAGACCTCTAGCAGCTTGGCCTTGAGTGACAAGCTGCGAGGTTCACGTACCAGCGCTGCTTGCACCAGGTCGCTCGCCTGAGTGTGCAGACCGTAAGCCAGCAGGATGTCGGCTTCGGCCACCGCATCGACCGGGCCTTCCTCCTCCACGCTTTGCAGCCCGTGCTGTGCTGGCTGCGCAGCGTGCGGGACCCGGCCCTCGGCGGACGCCGGCAGGGACAACGCTGGGGGGGCGACCGTATCGTTCTCGATCGGCATCGGACCCACCTCCAGCGCCGCGGCCGTCGCTACCTCGGTGGGAGTGACTTGCGTTGCCCGCATCCGATCGCCGACCGCCGAAGCGGTCTCTACAGCAGGTCGGCGTCGCAAACGCGTGAGGCCGACCGCCAGCGCTCCCAAGGTGAACCACAGTGCAGCACCGGCGACGCCGCTCAGCAGACTCCCGCGAAGACTCGACGGGGCTGAGTCGGGCAACGTTGACTCGATGGCAGCGGCCTCGGCCGCGTCAACGAGCGATGGCACGGTTCGAGACGCGGTGGCCGACTCGATCCCCAGCTGGCCTGGCGCCTGGCCTACGCGATCTTGTTGCAGGCTCGAGAGTTCCCCACGCAGCCGATCGAGTTCGGCCTCGCGCCGCTGTAGAAGCGCGGCGGTGGAAGCAAAGCGAGAGTTGAGTGCGTCGATTTCCTCGTTCAGCTCCGCGTTGCTGGCACGTGTGCTCGCGATCTGGCGGCTTACGGCTGAGAGCAGCCCGTCACTCGGCGACGTCGCTGGCGCGGCCAGCTGGCCTTGAGCTGAGTCGAACAACGCTTCCTGCTCAGCGGGGCTCGCGACGGAGGACCGGGTGGTCCCCGCCGGCGTTTGCGGCTTGGCGGCGGCCTGGGCCTTGCTGGTGGCGACAGCCGCGGGGATGCGCAGCAGTGCGCCCGCCCCTAAGCGATCCATGCTGCCCGCAAAGGCTTGTGGGTTCGCTAGGTAGATGGATTCCATGGTCTGTTCGAGGCTGACGCCGTCACCGCGCACCCGCACGGCGATCTTCCACAGGGACTCACCGCGCGCGACGGGCCCGTACTCGATCCCGGGTTCGATCGGCTCACGCGAAGAGGCCGCGCGCACCGGCTCTCGAGTCATCTGTAGGGCGGTTGCTGCAGGGGGTACGGTCACGGGGTCGCGGCGGGGCGCTGCGACCACGGCGCTCGGGGTGACGCCCGCCGTTAACGGCGGCGCTGGGGTCCGCTCGCTCCCCAAGCCGGGGGGATCCAGCAGGATGGTGTAGGCCCGCTGCATGCGGCCGCGGCGCCAGTCCGCTTGCACCACCAAGGTAGCGATCGGCTCGACGATACTCTGGCGGGACGTGAGGTGCAGGATGGCGCGCCCGCGCACGTCTCGACGGGCCTGGATGTCGATGGTGGCGAAGGAGGACGGGTAGTCCACGCCCTGGGAGGCGAACACCTCTCTGGAGGCGAGCGCGGCGGTGAGCTGCTCGAGATCTGCAGCGGTCGCCCCGACTAGCTCAATCCGCGCGTCCAGCCGCTGGTTGAGCCGCGAGTTGACCTCGATGTTGCCCAGTCCCAGCGCCAAGGTGGCGCTGGGCAGGCAGCTCGCTGCGGCGACCAGCGCCCTGATGCCGACCCGATCCATGATCGCTTCCTGCGTGTCCTTTTCCCTAGCATCCTAAGGCGGGCGGGGCGCCGTCAACCTTCGACTTTCTTATGTGCAACCGGGGATTAGCGCCCGACACCATGCACATGCCACTGGGGGGCGCTACGAAAGCCATGTAAATGGGGTCTTTTACTGAACTAACAGCAACTTGGATCCAGAACGGGGCACGCGCCTACGTCACAAATTTCCACTCGCGGCAGCGCCGGCCCGTAGCTCGCCGGCGGACTGCGAGCGAGGCGGCGCGGAGGCGTTTACCAGTCCAGTAATTCGCCCTTGGCGTGCCAGAACCGCCCGCTAGACGCCAACGTCAGGCCGTCGAGGCGCTCGAGCATGCCGCCAGCGGCTTCCTCCGGCGCGATGCCCTGGTAGCCCGTCATCTCCGTGGCCACCATGCCGGGATGCAGGAGCGCTACCGCGATTTCCCGTGAACGAAGGTCAGCGGCCAGACTGGCCCCGGCCATGTTCACGGCCGCCTTCGACATACGATAGCCGTAGTAGCTGCCGGAACTCTCGCTAATCGAACCCATCCGGCTGGTCACGATAGCGACCTTCGCGCCTCGTTGCAGTTGCTCCAAGAGCGCGTGCGTCACCCGCAAAGGCCCGAGCGTATTCACCTCGAACTGCAGGCGCATACGATCCCAGCCCAGATCGTCTAGGGACTCTCGCGACAGCACTCCTGCATTGTTGATCAAGACATCGATCTGCACACCGCGGAGCGCCTTGCGCAGGGTAGACATCGCCGCATCCTCGGTTACGTCGATGGACTCGACCACCTCCACGCCCAAGTTCACGAGGGCGCTCGAAGCATGGCGACATAGGCCGATTACGCGTTCATTGCGTGTCCGCAGCTGCCGGCACAATTCCAAGCCTATACCTCGATTGCATCCGCTCACCACGTAAGTTGCCATCGTGCGCTACTCGCTTGTCATTTGGGGCGCACGAACGAGCGCGCGCCGGAGGCTGCTCAGTCGGAAGCAGAGGGTTGCGCCGCCTGAGCATTGGTCGCAGGGACGGCGACGAATTCGTTCTCAAGATCGGCAGCCAGCCGCTCGGCGACCACCTCCAGCACCGCCGGTGCGTAGCACAGGCCGAGGTGAGTGGCCTTGACAGCTACGTGCTCCGTCACCGGCTCCACCTCATCGATGCAGGCCCGCCAGGCGACGATGCCATCACGTTTGGAGTAGACCGCGGTGACCGGCACCGCTAAGGCGCGCTGCTGCTGACGCGCCTGAATCTGCGCGTCCAATTGCTCGAGATCGTAGCCCAGGCGCTCATACACGCTGCGGACCACCGTGTATCGGGGACCACCACGCAGGGGACTGCCCAGGGTGATTACGCGGCTGATCAGCTCTGGCTGATCGCGTGCCACCTCGCGCGCCAGGTAGCCACCGAGACTCCAGCCGATCAGCGAGACAGGCGACTGTGCCGCGGCTGCCAGCTCGCGCACGCGAGCACCCAACCGCGGTAGCAGCTTGCCCACCTGACCGAGGTTTATGCCGAGCCCCCAACCGCTCGCATCGGCGCCTAGTGCCCGTAGCTGCATGCGCAGGGCAAGCAGCGATAGGTCGTCAAAACCGTAGCCCGGAAGGGTAAGCACCCGCTGGCCATCGCAGCGGGGTAAGCGCTGCAGCCTCAGTGCCGAGGCTGCAGCGCCAGCCACGTCCAGGACGGTGAAGACCTCCTTGAGGGTCGACGACGGTCCTGGTGCGTGGATCAATTGCCGATAGACACCGGCTTGCCGCCAATCGCGCCATCGCCACCATCGGCCTCACGCAGGATCACCAGACCGCGTTCGATATCGCTCACGATCAGACGGCCGCTCGGCAGGTAGGGGTACACGCCCCAGGCGCCATTGAAGGACGCGCTGTCACTGTCCGGGAACGTGTCGAAGAAGCCGATCTCGGTGGGCTCAGCGGGATTGCTGATATCGAGGATCGTCAGCCCACGACGGTAGTTGGACATGTAGTAGCGATCGCCCTTCACGAAGCCGTTGTGATCGATGGCTCGGGTCGGACCCACCCACTCGCCGGCTAGGGTCGGGTTGGTGAGATCGCGGATATCGAGGATACGCAGGGTGGTGTTCAGACCGAAGAAGCTCTCATCGAGTTCGTCCTGAATCAGCACGAAGTCCGCATTCTTCGACCACCACCCGGAGTGCGTGTAGCCCACCTGCGGATAGGAGGTCTGGCTGAGCAGCACCGGGTTGGCCTTGTCCGTGGTGTCCCACAGATCGACGGTGCTCTCGTTGTAGTCGATAAACACCTCGCACACGGTGCGGCCGGGGCCACAGCGCTGAGCGTCCTCACCCTGCAGGGTGATGCTCGACGCGTCGTGCACGTAGCGCGATCCGGCCGGCGGCGGCGTCACTTCCACGGGGTTCACGGGATCGCTCAGATCCAGCGCGCGGAAAGCCCCACCGTTGCGGTTGGAGCCGAGGATGTACGCGTAGGGTGTCTGACCTTCGAAGATCTCGCCCGTGGTGTAGTCCACGTTGCTGATGTAGATGTTGTGGGCGCTGTTGAACTCGCGGTAGGTGTTCGCCAGCGAGATGCTGAAGGGCAGGCCGGACAGGTCGATGATCTGCAGACCATCGCTGGTCGCGTCGGACACGACGTAAGCGTAGCCCTTCCAGCGGCCTTCGTTCTCGTCGAAGGACTGTACCACCTTGATGTCACGCCAGGTCGTGCTGGCGCCGGAGATGCTGCCCACCTCACGCGGGCGCCGGGGACGGGTGATGTCCACCACTGCCATCGCGTTGCGCAGGCCGATCAAGGCGTACTCACGACCGTTGTTTAGATCAACGAATCCCCAGATATCGTTGGCCGCGCTCGGATTGGTGCTGAAGGTGCTGAGCTGCTTGAGGCCGAGCAGGTTGATGTTGTCGCACTCGAAGGGGCCGACGCGACCGCCCACGCAGTCCACGCGTGCCGGCGCGTTGGCCACGGCGTTTATCTGCGCTTCGAACTTCGAGAACTTAGGCGACAGGCCCTTGCGGTCGGCGATCAGCGAGATACCGCGCTCGGCGAGTCGCTCGCGCATACGCGCCGGTGCACCGATCACGTAGGTGTCGGGACTGGCGACGTCGCGATTGAGGAACCCATCCGCTTGGCGGTAGCCGCCGACGACAGGCACCACATCGCTGACCAGGAGGATCGCTTCCTTCGGATCGAACTCGTAAGTGCCCTTAGAGAGCGCCACGAAGTCGCCCTTACTGGCGTTCTTGATGGCGTACATGATGGAGCCACAAGGTGCGCTTGCGTCCGTGCAGTCGCCACTGTCCACACCACCGACCGCGACGAAGCGCGGCTTCAAATCACCGTGCGCGAACGCGGTCGAAGCCGACAGCGTCAACGCAAGGGCGGCCCAAAGGCCTGCTGCGAGAGAGTTGGAACGAGTCATTATTTCGGCTACCCCGATATAGTTGTGTATGCCTGGTAAGCTCGAGCGAGACGGCATCCCCATCGCCCGCGACGGCCAATCTCCGAACCGCCCCAGCCGTACCAGAGCGCAGATGGTAACCCAGCTGCCTTCCCCCTGCCGCCTGTGGAAGACGTCGCCGCCCTGCCACATCGACACTCGCACGCAGCACGTGAATGCCCAGGGCCCGAACCTGAGGCGCAAATCCACAGTTCGAGGTAGGTGCGATCGATCGGGATACCTCGGTGATGCGGCCCTGCGCAGCGGCACGTAAGCGAGGCTGCGAGAGCCCGTGGAGCGAAACAGGGGCGCTCAGCCAGCGGTGGACATCCAGTAACGAAGGCACCCGCATTGGGGGCTTTATTCCAGTATGTTCGGCGAAAGTACCGAATTGATGCCGTGCGCTCGCAGTCGCGCGCTGGCTGGATGAGGCATCGATACCCACCAGCTCACCACTCGCCATAATGCTGGCGCTTGCCTCGGCGTAGCAGGCCCGTCGATCGGCCAGCCCCGATCGCGCACTGTCGCACGGCCCGAATGGCCTAAGCCGGCAGATTTTCTGAAGCGCGGGCCATTTGACTGCCATCGGGCGCCTTATTGCTGGCATGCCAGAGCTCGATGCCGGCGAGCTCGCGGGGGTGTGACCCGCGTCGCGAGCGTGGGATTGACGCGCGGCACAACCTACGCTTACCCTGATTCCACTCATCGAGACCGGCTGAGGGACAGGCCCGAAGACGCCGGGGCAACCATCGGATGCGAATCCGAAGCGGTGCCAAATCCTACGGGGGATCCGTCCCACCGAGAGATGAGGGAAGCCCTGCACCAGGCGTTCGCCGCAGCGGGCACGCTCCCAACCTCTCAGTGTCGGGTCACGAATCCTCCAAGGATCTCGAGTCTTGCTGACTGATTTGGAGCGCCGTGTGACCCAACGTAAAGGCCCTTCGACCCTAGCTCAGGCGCGTACTGGCGCGCGCATGACCTGGCGTTGCTTTCTCTGGCGCGTTGCCCAGGGCTCCCGTCACAACGGCGCCAGCGCGGAGGGTCTGGCTGATCAGCTCGCGGCCCCGCGCCCCGCCCTCTGGCAACTCCGTCAGCGCGAACGTCCGCTTTCCCCCCTGGTATCGGACACCCCGGCATGGTGGCGCGCGAGGCACGCGCCCAATGCCCTGCTTCGAAGGAGCGATCATGAACGCTAGGCCTAGCACCGCCGCCGTCCGCACGGGCATCTGCGAAGATACTGCGCACGGCGCGGTGATTCCCCCTCTTTACCTGTCCTCGAACTACACCTTCGAGGGCTACGATCAGAAGCGCGAGTACGACTACACGCGATCGGGCAACCCCACCCGTGACCAGCTCGGCGTCGCGCTCGCGCGCCTAGAACACGGCGCCGGCGCCACCATCACGAGCTCCGGCATGGCCGCTATCCACTTGGTGTGCAGCCTCCTGCAGCCCGGTGACCTGCTGCTTGCGCCCATCGACTGCTACGGCGGCACCTATCGCCTCCTCGACACCTTGAGCCGCAAGGGTCACTTCGAGGTTGCTTTCATCAACCAGGGTGATGCGGATGAACTCGCGCACGGCCTAGCACGCGAGCCTCGCATGGTGCTGGTCGAGACGCCGAGCAATCCGCTGCTGCGAATCGTCGACATCGAGCGCATCTGCCAGCAGGCGCACGCGGCGTGCGACGCGCTGGTAGTGGCTGACAACACCTTCCTCTCGCCGGCTCTGCAGAACCCAATCCTGCTCGGCGCAGATATCGTTGTGCACTCCACCACGAAGTACATCAACGGCCACAGTGATGTGGTGGGTGGGGCTGCGATCGCCGCCAACACCGAGCTGCACGAGCATCTCGCTTGGTGGGCCAACTGTCTTGGGTTGACCGGCTCCCCCTTCGATGGGTACCTGACCCTGCGCGGGCTGCGAACCCTCAACGCACGCATGCGCCTGCACGTTGAGAACGCGACGGCGATCGCCCGACATCTCGTGGGCCACCGCGCCGTCCAGGCGGTTTACTACCCTGGCCTCGAAGAACACCCCGGCCACGAGATCGCGGCACGCCAACAACGAGCAGGTGGCGGCATGCTCAGCGTGGAGCTGGTCGGCGGCACCGACGAGGTGCAGGTCTTCCTGGACGGGCTCGAGTATTTCTCCCTTGCCGAGTCGCTCGGCGGAGTGGAGAGCCTGGTAGCTCACCCCGCCACCATGACCCATGCAGCGATGGCGCCGGAGGCGCGCCGCGCAGCGGGCATCGGCGATTCCCTGCTTCGCCTCTCGGCAGGTATCGAGGACGTGCAAGACCTCCTGCGCGACATCGATGCCGCCCTCGATCGCGTACTCGCCTCACGCGCACGGACACGCCAGGATCACCAGGAGACATCGTTCCCTGCCGCGTCCGCGATCGCTATCTGCTAGTGTCGAGGGGTCGCATGACCCCCCGACTCTGCCTAAGGATAGTGATGCTGTACCGTTCGTTCAGCGTCCCGCAGCAGCAACCGCTTCCGCTGCGGGCACGCGCCCAGCTTGCCACGCTGGCACTTTCATTGATGGCCGCCTGTGCGGCGCTGGCGGACGAGACGCCCTCGATCGAAGAGCTCACCTCGGGCTTCGCTCACCACGCCGGCTTCCTCGACCTGTACTTCTCTGCGCAGCAGCACGCCCTGTACATCGCAGTACCTGCCGAGGGCACCGATGCGCTGTACGTGAACTACCTCGCAGCCGGCGTGGGTTCCAATGACATCGGCCTTGACCGGGGGCAAATAGGCAACACGCGCTACGTGCAGCTCCAGGTGCACGGTGATCGCGTGCTCGTGGTGCAGCCGAACCTCACGTACCGCGCGCGCTCGGATAACGCGGATGAACGCCGCGCCGTGGCGGAAGCCTTCGCCAGCTCCGTGCTCGCGTCCCTACCGATCAAGGCCCGCGACGAACGCCGCGTGCTAGCTGACCTCACAGCATTCGCGACGGCCGACGTACACGGCATCGTCGACCGCCTTCGAGCAACCGGCCAGGGCAACTACAAGCTCGATCGGGGGCGCAGCCTGGTGTTGGGCGATGCGCTGGCGTCCTTTCCCAAGAACACGATGGTGGAGGCTCTGCTCACCTTCTCCGGCAGCGACGCGGGGGACTTTTTGAGTGACGTCACGCCGACGCCGCACGCCCTGAGCGTTCGCATCCGCCACGATTTCATCGCCGCCCCCGAAGGCAACTTTCGCGCCCGTACCTATCACCCTCGATCGGGAGGCTACTCAAGGGTGTTCTACGACTTCGCCGCGCCCTTGGATCGCCCCCTGCGCCAGCAGATCGTGGCCCGCCATCGTCTGCAGCGTGACTCCCTAAGCGGCCGCACTCTCGACCCGATTGTCTACTACGTCGACCGGGGTGCACCGGAGCCCATTCGCTCTGCCCTCATGGAGGGCGCCGGCTGGTGGGCCGAGGCCTTCGCCCAGGCGGGTTACCCGGACGGTTTCCGGGTGGAGCTGCTCCCCGAGGGCGCGAGCCCCCTGGATATCCGTTACAACGTGATCCAGTGGGTGCATCGGGCAACGCGCGGTTGGTCCTACGGGTGGGGCGTGATCGACCCACGCACCGGCGAAATCGTCAAGGGGCATGTCACCCTCGGGTCGCAGCGCGTACGCCAGGATCAACTGATCGCCGAAGCCCTAACAACTCCCTTCGGTGAAGGTGGTGACGGCGGCGCGGCGGCTCGTGAGCTGGCCCTGGCGCGCCTACGTCAGCTCGCCGCACACGAGGTGGGGCATACGCTCGGCCTCGCCCACAACTTCGCGGCGAGCGGCCAGGGCGATGCATCAGTCATGGACTATCCTCACCCTTACATACGACTCAACGGGCGCGGCAAGATCGACATCACCAAGGCGTACTCGGTCGGCGCCGGCCGCTGGGACCTGCACGCGATCGACTACCTCTATCGCAGTTTCCCCGCGGCACAGGAAGCCGGGGGACTACGCCAGATCATCGAGTCAGGGGCTGAGCTCGCCTACCTATCGGACGCCGATGCGCGCAGTCCTTCGGCCGCTGCCCCCGGCGCACACCTGTGGGACAACGGCGCAGACCCACTGTCCCGCCTAGATGAGCTAATGCGCATTCGCGCCTTAGCGCTACAGGATTTCTCCGCTGCCGTGCTGCGGCCGGATCGTCCCTTGTACGAAGCCGAAGCGCGCCTGGTGCCCGTGTACCTGCTGCACCGCTATCAGCTTGAAGCCGCGGCCAAGCTCATCGGCGGCACCCACTACGGCTACGGCTTACGCGAGGAGTCGGTCCCGAGCCCAAGCCCGGTGAGTGGCGAACGCCAGCTGCGCGCGATCGAGGCGGTGCTCGATGCGAGTAGCGTCGATGCGCTTCAGGTGGGCGATCACATCCGTCACCTGATGCATCCCCCCGAGAGCGAGTCAGCGCGCACACGCGAGTACTTCACCCATCGCACGGGGCGCGTGTTCGATCCGCAAGCCCCGGTTAGGGCCGCCGCCCAATTGACCGCCACCCTGCTTCTGGACGCTAAGCGCGCCGAACGCATGCTCCTCCAACATGCGCAGAACCCTGCCCTACCGGGACTCCCCGCGCTGCTAGCGCGCATCGCCGAGCGTCGGATCCAAGTGACGGGGAGCGGTGTGTCGGCTGCGGATGTGACCGCACGCGAGATCGCGTGGACCTTCGTGCGCGAGCTACAGCGCCTGAGCGTCGATGGGTCGGCATCCCAGCCCGTGCGAACCACGGTCATGACCACGCTGCGCGATCTCAAGCGGTGGGCGTCGGCGAAGGACTCTCCCTATCGCCAGGAGCTCGAGGCTGAGCTCACTCGCTTCCTGGAGCGCCCGAGCGAGGTCGCTGTGGGACCGCGTCATCCGATCCCGCCGGGGTCGCCCATCTGACGGCCCGCTCGCTCCGCCCGAGCGATCAGATGCGCTTGTAGATCGTATGCCCCAAGCGCTCGTAGCGATCGGCTGGGCCAGTCAACTGCTCGGAGTGACCGATCATCAGTGTGTCGCCAGGGCGCTGCAAGTCTGATTGGCGCTGGAACACCCGTGATTTGGTCTCGAGGTCGAAGTAGATGACGACGTTGCGATTGAAGATCACATCGAAGGGTCCTTTCATCGGCCAGTCACCAAGCAGGTTCAGGCGTTTGAAGGTCAACAGCTCGCGCAGCTCCGGAACGATCTGGTAGGTGCCATTGGACAGCTTTTGTGTCCAACGACTGCGGAAGTCCGCCGGCACCTTGGATTCCTGGTAGATACCCGCCTTGGCGTGGTCTAGCACCTGCGTGTCGATGTCTGTGGCGAGAATCTTGACGTCGTTGCGGATCGTGCGAGACGGCCCGCCCAACACGTCCATCACCACGCTGGCGATCGAGTAGGGTTCTTCGCCCGTGGAGGACGCTGAGCACCAGATGCGAACGCGCTTTTGATCACGCAGTGCCGGCAGCACGGTTTCGGCAAGGTAGTCGAAGTGATGACGCTCGCGGAAGAACGAGGTCATGTTAGTGGTGATGATACTCGGGAGTGCATCCATCTCACCGCTGGTAGGGTCCTTCAGCAGGGCGATGTACTGATCGAAGCTACTCACGCCTATCTTGCGCATTCGCTTAGCGAAACGCGAGTAAGCGAGCTGGCGCTTGATATCGGGCAGCTGCACACCGATCGAGGACGTCACGACCTCACGGATGGTCTCGAAGTGCTGATCGGTGAAGTCGAAGTTGTCGTCTTGCCCGCTTTGGGCTGGTGATGCTGCCATGACTTATGCTCCGTTGGCGGCCAGTTTGGCCTCGCGGGACTTGCTCAGGGGACGATCGCACCAGGCGACGACGGCGCTGGCAATCTCCGCCAGCGGCAGGGTCTCGCACGCCCCGCCGAGCTTGTGCGCTTCGCCGGGCATGCCCCACACGACACTACTCGCCTCGTCCTGCGCGATCGTGAACGCACCCGCCTCCCGCTGGCGCACCATGGCATGGGCGCCATCGTTGCCCATACCCGTCAAAATGACGCCGAGCTGGCGCCGACCCATCACTTCCGTTACCGAATCGAACATCACGCCCACGGACGGTCGATGCCCATTGACGCGTTCTCCGGAGATCACGCGACAGACGTAGCCTGCCCCCTCACGCGCCAGTGAGAGGTGATAGCCGCCGGGGGCGATGTAGACGTGTCCGCGCTTTACCGGGTCGCCGTCGTGCGCCTCGATGACCGTAAGCGCCGTCAAGCGATTCGCGCTGTCCGCGAAGGCCTTGGAGAACTTCTCGGGAATGTGCTGAGAGATCATGATAGGTGGGAGATCACCGGGAAGTTCGCGCAAGATCTCCTTCACTGCCGAGGTGCCACCGGTGGAAGAACCTATGGCGATCACGCGGTCCACAGCGCCGCTGCTGCCTTCACCAACCGCTGTGGAGCGCAAGGGGGCTGCAGTTGAGGACGCGACCGCTCCACATTTGAGTTGATCCACGGTGCGACTGCCGGCGATACGCAGCTTCTCCCGTAGCTGCTCGCCGAACTGAGGGGTGACCCCGCCGGAGGGCTTGGTCAGCACATCCACAGCACCAGTCTCCAAGGCCTCCACAGCCACTTGGATGTTGCGCCCGACCAGCGAGCTCACCAGCACCACGGGCATGGGTCTCAGGCGCATGATGTTGCGCAGAAAGCTGAGCCCGTCCATCTTCGGCATCTCGACATCCAGCGTGATCACATCCGGATTGGTCGCCTTGATCATATCGCGGGCCTCGTAGGGATCCTCCGCCATACCGACCACTTCGAGCTCGCTGTCCTGGGAGATCAGCTGCTTCAGTAGATGACGCATGCTCTGGCTGTCATCGACGATTACGACGCGCATCGGGTTCTCCCTAGAACAGTTCAATGTCGGGCGTGCTCTGTTGCTTCGGAGGACTTGCAATCGCGCGCATGTGTTCTTGCTCACGCGAAGCAATCTCAGTAGTGGAGACCTCCTGCAGTCGCTTCACCATTGCCTTGCCCGTGGCAGGGAAGTACATCACCCGGCGCGGATTGACATCGCCGAGATCCTCCGAGCTGACCTTAAACCCCTCGGTCTTAAGAAAGTCTCTGGCGAACGCGATGTTGCGCTCACCTACGTCCGATAGGGAGGCCATCACACTCGCGCCGCCGAAGAGCTTGACTTCAAGGCTGGCGCGGTCGCCCCCGCGGCGAAGTATCTCGTTTATCAGGTACTCCATGGCGTAGGCGCCATAGCGCATCGCAAAGCCAGGGTCCTGTGCCTGACCACCGCTGTTCGAAGCGGGCAGCATAAAGTGATTCATACCGCCGATCCCTAGGCTGGGCGAGCGCACGCATGCCGCAATACACGAGCCCAGAACGGTCGTGATGCCCTCATCCGTATCGGTCACGTAGCAGTCACCGGCTTGGATGTTCACCACCTCGCGGTCATGCTTTGGCGAGTAGTGTCGGCGAACTGCCGAGGGATCCTCTGCCAAATTACCCATAGATTTCGCGCTCAAGCCTCTCCCCTCTCACCCTGGCCAGAGCGGCCACGCCATGGCGGCGTAGCGCTCCTTCGCTAGAACAACTCGATACTCGACTCGGCAGACTCCGCGGATGATGTAGCGGATGCATCGCGCGGTGCCCCGAACAAGCTATCGAACACCTCGCACTCCCGTGCCATCGTATAGTCCGCCCGCATACCCGAACGCAGGGCGACCCAAGAGGCGCCACAATCGGCTCCCGCAGACGCGACGAGCGAGCCCATCTGATCCATCGCGCGGATAAGATGCTCAAGGCGCTGCGACTGGTTGTCGGCGAACTGCAGGGTCTTCACGATCACATCGGAACTGAGCCTTGCCTCGGCATCTGCGTCGCCGTGCTGTTCGAGAGCAGCCCCCATCACCTTGAACGCATCGGCAAGCTCATTCAGACGCGCTTGGGCGTCTTCGCGCAGCGCTTCGAGTTGCGCGCGCTGCAGATCAAGCAAGGCCCGAATCGCCTGTTGATGGTCGCCACCCGTGTCGTCCGCGTCATCGCAAACGCTAACGCCTTCGGGGTCGACCCCGTTTGTCGATTCGGTCACGCTCGATTCCCGCTCAGGAAAAGACAGCCGTGAGCCCCAGCATAGCTAGCGCTTCCGTCAACCGATCGGGGCGATGCCGAAGCTCGGTAATCAGCGACTGGTCACTACGCTCGTGGGCGAAGGCGGCAATCAACTGAATACCTGCCGTATCGACCTTCTCGACATGGCTGGCGTTGAGCGTGACCACATCGGTGCTCTCGACGATGCGAGCGAGTTCCTCGTGAAGCGATGAGCTGCCGGCGATGGTCAGCTGCCCAGGCAGATTCACCTGGATAGCGTCACCCTCTAGATTCTCAACAACCGCTGCCTGTTCTGCCATCGTACTGACTCCTCTCCCCGTAGCCTGTGTCGGTACCGTTGCGCGCCTAGTGCGCTCGGCCTTAGGCCGCCGCGCGGCCGCCGCGTGCCTCGCCGCGGTTGTAGAACCGGTGCACGAAGCCCGGCACGTCGAGGATCAGGGCGACGGTGCCGTCGCCGAGAATCGTAGCGCCGGACAGACCTTCCACCTGGCGGTAGTTCTCCTCCAGGCTCTTGATCACCACCTGCTGCTGCTCCAGGAGTTCGTCCACGAATAGGCCGACCCGCTGCCCGTCTGCCTCTACGATCACGAGCAGTCCCTGATCGGGAACGTCGGATCGCGTTCGGTAGAAGGCATCATCGAAGCTGGTGACGGGGATGAACTCGCCTCGCGTCTGATATACCCGGCGCTTGCCTGCAAACTCGTTGATCTCGTCGGACCGCACCTGCACCGTCTCTACGATAGAGAGCAGGGACAGGACGAAGGTCTCCTCACCAATGCGCACCAGCTGGCCGTCGAGGATCGCAAGGGTGAGCGGCAGGCGAATCGTAAACACCGTGCCCACGCCCACTTCGGAATGCACTTCGACACGCCCGCCGAGGTCCTTGATGTTCCGACGCACAACGTCCATGCCAACGCCGCGACCGGATACGTCGCTCACGGTCTCCGCGGTAGAGAACCCCGGTTGGAAGATCAGCTGGATGGCGCGCTCATCGGAGACCTGCTCATCCGCCCCGACCAGGCCGCGCGAGCGCGCCTTGGCCAGGATCTTCTCTGGATCGAGGCCCTGGCCATCGTCCGAGATACGGATGACGATGTTGCCGCCCTCGTGGAAGGCACTCAGCTCGATCGTACCGGTCTCCGGCTTGCCTGCCTCGCGACGCTTCTCGACCGGTTCGATGCCGTGGTCGAGAGAGTTGCGAACGAGGTGCACCAGGGGATCGCCGATCTTCTCCAAGACGGTCTTGTCGAGTTCGGTCTGCTGGCCGGTGAGCTTCAGATCGATCTTCTTGCCGAGCTGAGCGCTGAGGTCGCGCACCAAGCGTGGGAAACGACTGAAACAGAAGCGGATGGGCAGCATGCGAATCTGCATCACGCTCTCTTGGAGCTCGCGCGTATGCCGCTCGAGCTGGGCCAGGCTGTCTTTGAGCCCCCCGAGGGAGTCGTCAGCGTCCGCACCGTAGCGTCGCAGCATCGACTGGGTAATTACGAGCTCACCGACTAGATTCAACAAGTTGTCAATTTTATCGATACTGACGCGGATCGACGTGGATTCGCCGCCACCGCCACCACCACCGCCGGCCTTCTTCGGTGCGTCCGCGGTGCCCTTAGCGCCACCACCTGCTGCTGCGGCAGCTTTCGCTGGCGGAGGAGAGGCTTTCGCCGGCGCTGCATCGGCCTTGGCGGCGGCAGACGCCGTGGGCGCGGCAGCGGCACCGGCACTCGCCGGCGCAGGGGAGACGGGATTGCTGGCGTAGGATGGCGCCGCGTTCGCACTCGCCATCGCCGGGCCTTGGGCAGCGCTCTTTGCCGCGCCACCTGACGCTTGCTCGCCTCGCGCCTCGACCTCGCCCACAACCGCGCCCTCACTGATAGCGATATCGGCGCTCAGCTCCACCCAGTCGAAGACGTCACGCAGCTGCTGCAGGCTAGCCGTCGTGCGCACCACGAACGTCCAGTCCAAGTAGCAAACCTCGGGATTCAGTTCGCCGAAGGCTGGGAGCTTGTCGAGGGCGACGGAGGGGGTGACCGCGCCCAGCGCGGCAAGGTCGCGCGTCAGGCTCAGGACACAGTTTCCCGTGGACATCATGTTGGGGTGAGGAGCGAATTTGATCGTGACGTCCCGTCGGCCGTCAACAGCATCGTCGCTGGCGTCGGCGGCGCTCTGGGCTCCGGACGCTGCGCCAGCTGTGGCCGAAGCATCGCCTGACGCGCTAGCCTGTGCGGCCACGTTTGCCGGTGCGCTCGCGCTGGATTCACCGGCGGCCGCGGGCGTGCCATCGACCGATGCGGCCTCACCACCTCCGCTCGCGCCATCGCCGCCTTCTTGCCCCAGGGCCGCGACTTCTGCCTCCAGCTTCTGCTGCAGATCGCTTACGCGGCCCGTATCGTGAGCAGCACCTTCCTTCGCTGCGCCCAACATGTCACGCAGGCAGTCCACTGACTTAAGAAGAAGGGCCACCACCGGTTCGGTCACATTGCGCTCACCGGATCGCATCTGGTCCAGGAGCGTCTCCATGTGATGGGTGAACTCGGCGATCGCCTCGAAGCCGAAGGTACCCGCGCCACCCTTGATCGAATGCGCTGCGCGAAACACTTCGTTGACCGTGTCGGCATCGGGTTCGCCTGGCTCTAGGCGTAGGAGTCCGGCTTCGAGTACCTCGAGCCCTTCCACACTTTCTTCGAAGAAAATGTCCGTGATTTCGGACATGTCGAAGTCGGACATGCGACTTATCTCCTAGGGGTCAAGACAGCACTTTGTCGACCGTTGCGAGCAACGAGTCGGGACTGAAGGGCTTTACGATCCAGCCGGTAGCCCCGGCGGACTTCCCCTTGGCTTTCATCTCGGCACTCGACTCGGTGGTCAACACCAAGATGGGCGTGAAACGGTAGCCGCCGAGTTCTCGCAAGCGAGAGATCAGCGTGATCCCGTTCATCTCTGGCATGTGGACGTCGGTCACCACGAGGTTCACGTCCTCGTCCTGAGCGAACTCGAGTGCCTCCACGCCGTTCTCAGCAGTCACCACATCGTGACCGCCAGACTTCAACACCAACGTCACCATCTGCCTAATGGAGGGCGAGTCGTCAACCGCAAGAATCTTAGCCACGTCGTCTAATTCCTGTACCTGCGTGTGTCGTGTCAAGAGGCCGCGGGCGAGCGTCTAGTGCGCCCTTGTTTCGGCCCCTCACCTAGCTAGCTTGATGTTCCCTTGCTATTGCGCTTCTTAGTGAACCGTTTCTTCCTCATCCACTTGCATGTGCGAGTCGACCAGATTATCGATATCCAGCAGGATCAACATTTTCTCATCCACGGTCACCAGACCCTTGACGAAGTCGATGTTTACCGAGGTGCCGACTTCAGGGGGCGGTTTGATGTTCTCGTGAGGCACGGAGTACACCTCAGAGACCGCGTCTACGACGAACCCAAAAGTGTGCTCGCGCTTGGCGTCTGACTGGACCTTCACGATCACCACCACCGTCGTATTGCTGTACTCGAGCGGGTCGAGCTGGAAGCGGCGACGCAGATCGATGACGGGCACCACAGTGCCACGCAGATTGATCACGCCCATGACGAATTCCGGCGTGTTGGGGATCCGGGTTGCCGTATCCCACCCCTTGATCTCTTGCACGCGCAATATGTCCACGCCGTACTCGGCGCCATCGAGCATGAAGGTGAGATACTGGTTGGTGGTCGACTCGGCGACAGACTCCGTTGCTGCTTCGTTGGTGATGGCCATCGGTCCTCATTTCCTGGTAGCTGTCGGGGGCACCTAACTGCTTCGCCTTAGCGTTCGCAGCCGCGCGTTCTCGGATCGCTGGTAAATCCTATCGACCCGTCGGCGCGTAATTCGAGGCACGAGCGTATGGAATCCTCTGACGCGTAAGGAATCTGTGCGCTGATCGGCACAACCGGGCGACCCGAAGCAAGTCCCCCTCGGTTCCTCGACCCGATCGACTGTCTGGCCTCAAGTTGCTCAGCGCACAGCCGACACCCTTGCAGATGGTGACGCGCTGGCGAGGCTCGCTCATCACCTAGAACGCTCTGCTCGTGCGGCCCTGAGGCACGACAACCACCCCGATAGGAGACTCGACAATGAAGATTCTGGTTGTGGACGACAGCATCGCAATGCGCCTGATGGTGGTTCGATGCCTGCGCCAGGCTGGCTTTGGCGGACACGACATCGCCCAAGCCGAAGACGGCGCCAAGGCCTACAACGCGATCGGCGAAGATAAGCCGGATGTGGTGCTCTCCGACTGGAATATGCCCAACATGACCGGAATTGAGCTGTTGGAGAAATTGAAGGAAGAGCGTGAGGAGGAAGGTGGGCACGGCCTCGGCCTGACCTTCGGCTTCGTGACCACTGAGGCGAGCGGCGAGATGCGCGCCCGTGCTAGCGAAGCGGGCGCCACATTCCTAATCGCCAAGCCCTTCACTCCGGATAGTTTCAAAGACGCCCTAACGGGCATCATCGCCTGACGAAAGCGAGGAAATGTAACGTGCCAAACTTCCTAGTTCCGACTAACGAGTCCACCACCGAGATGCTCGGCATGGTCTTCGGCGAGGATACGGAGATCTTCGAGGGATCACCTGTCGATCCGACCGTTGGCTACCTGGCCACCTTCGTCGACGACGAAGGAAAGCTAGTTGCCGTCAGCGCGTGCGATACGCAGTTCGGCGCCTTCGCCGGCTCGGCCCTATCGCTGATCCCCAAGGCCGGCGCCGAAGATGCCATCGCCGATGGCAACCTCAGCAAGCCGATGGTGGACAATCTCTACGAGGTCATGAACCTCTGCACCCGCCTGCTGATGGATGAGAAAACTCCGCACCTCAAGCTCGGCGGCATCCACCCTCCCGGTGAAGCGCTGGACGACGCGGCCAATGAGATTGTAAGCGCGGGCAACGCCGCCCACCTGAAGGTGGACGTGCCGCGCTACGGCATGGGGAATGTGTCGTTCTTCGTGAGCTGACCTTCCCTTAGTCAAGGCTGGCAAACGCCGAGGGCCGTCGGGGACCTCGGCGTTTTGCTTTTCTGAGCCTCAACGATCCATCGGCGAACCGAACAAGATCCCCGCATACGAAAAAGCCCCCGCGGCCAATGCCGCGAGGGCTCACGAGCGCGCTCTAGCTCGGTCCGTAGCCTTGCGCAGCTAGCCTTCACCACCACGAATGGCTGCCAGGAAGTTCTCCACCTGCGAGCGAAGACGATTGGAGACCTCACGCAGGTCACCAACGTCCACATGGAGGCTCTCCGAGGCCTCCCCCGCACTGGTGATGCGCTGGGTAGCACCCTGCGTGTGACGAGATACGTCCTGCATGAGGCGCCGAATTTCGCTGATCAAGCGCTGAATCTGATCTGTAGCGTCGGTCTGTTCCTCGACGGCCGAGCCGATTTGCTCGCCCGTATCAGTCACTGAGCCAATAGACTCGCGGATCTCCCCGAGGGCCGCTACGGCACCAGTGGTGGCGGTCTCGATCCCGCGGATCTGATGCTCGATATTCGAAATGGCTTCCGAGGTCTTGTTCGATAGCGACTTCACCTCCTTTGCCACCACTGCGAATCCGCGGCCGGCTTCGCCCGCACGGGCAGCCTCAATGGTGGCATTTAGCGCCAGCAGATTGGTCTGGTTGGCGATCTCAGTGATCAGGCGCAGAACCTCACCGATCTGCGACGTACCCTCGGCGAGCACCCGCACCTTCTCATCGGCGTTGCCCGCCTGCTGGGCGATGAGCTGGGACGCGTCACTCGATTCCTTCCCGCGCCGGCCGATCTCCGATAGGGCGGTGACCAAGGTCTCTCCGGCGGTGGTCAAGTCATTCAGATGCGAAGTCACGGAGGTGATCCCGCTTGAGACCTGATTGGCCCCCTGAGCCGATTCCTGAGATCCGCTTCGCACGATCTCCGCGCTCGACATGAGTTGATCGGCCGAGCGCCCGATCTCGTTGGCTACCCCATACACGTCATGCTCGAAGCTCTGGATGAGGTTCACCCGATCGGTCACGTCGGACCAGGTGATCATGGCGCCGCAGTACTGCTCCTTGCGATCCAGGATTGCGCGGACCTGGAAGTCCAGGGTCTGCGTGCCGAACACCACTCGGGTCTGCCATGGCAACTGGTTGGCATCATGCAGATTGGGCAACTTCGCCGACTGGGGACCGAACAACCGTGAAAGGGGCGCGCCGTCCATGTCCTTGGGCGAGACGCCCGTGTGCTCGCTAAGCCCCTGGAGGCTCTTGCGACCTGCCGTGTTCATATAGGACACGGTGAAATCCTGCTCCGCATTCGCCCACATTAGTGGGGCTGGCGTATTGTCCACCATCATCATGGCGGACTCGAACCAAATGCGGAACCGCTTCTTCTCTTCTTGAACTTTAGCTAGCTCAGCCACGTGGTCGGTTGCGGTACTCATAGGCTCTCTCTGTTGTTCGAGAACGAAAAGGACTTCGGCGAACTCTAGCAACACGGGCCATCTACAAGCGGCGACCCGGTACCGGATATGGACATAGTGACTGAGGAAACTGTGAACCAGTCGTGGTTCGGGCCGCGGGGCGGGTGCCCCCCCCGGCCCACCCACAGACACTCGCGGGCCCCGCCGGGCGAGGCCCCCCGGCCGGGCCGGTCAGCGCTTCGGGGTGGCAAGGCGCTTCATGATCCGCTCGGCCGGACCCACCCGGTTCCACGCCGCGAAGGCGACACAGGCGCCGATCATCAGGCTGACGAGCCCGAAGAACACGAGTTCCTGCTCGCCGACCGACCAGCCCATCGGGGCGATGATGTAGTCGAACACGCCGACGACGATCACGATGTGGAGCAGGTAGGCGGTGAGCGACATCGAGCCGGTCGTCACGATCGGGC